>CATJWG010000249.1 GCA_949744165.1 uncultured Eubacteriales bacterium
CTCCTCGTCGCTTATCTTCACTACATCCGACTGATTGAGTCCCCACAAAATTTGCTCCCTCGCCTCGTTCTCAACGCGCCAGAGCGGACGGCGCAGATTTGGGTCGCAGGTTATGAGCTTGCCCTTTTCCCGCGCGTATGCCACGGCGCGCTGGGTGGCCTCCCTCGCGGGCTCGTCCGTCAGGCTCAAACTTCCAAAGTGCATCACGCGGGACCGGTCGATAATTTCCGTGTCCACCTCCGCCCAGTCAAGGCAGGTGTCTGCCCCCGGCTTACGCGCGAAGCTGAAGGAACGGTCGCCCTGCGCGTCGAAGGAGACAAAGGCCAGCGTTGTAAATACCTCTGGGTCAACGATAATCCCCTTCGTCTCAATCCCCGAGCCCTTCAAGGTCCCCAGCAGCAGCCGACCAAACATATCGTCCCCGACCTTGCCTATAAAGGCGGTCTTGCAGCCGTAGGCGTTCATCGCCGCGAGACAGTTTCCCGGCGCGCCGCCTGGATTTGCCTTCATCGTCGGATACCCGTCGGCGTCCGCGCCCTGCTCGGAGAAGTCAATCAAAAGCTCGCCTATGGCGGTAACATCGTACATCATCGCCGTAGCTCACCTCATTTTGCCGGCGGGTACTCGTTGCAAAGCAGGCGGTACGGCGGCTCGTCCTCCTCAATGGTCGGAAAACGGCCGAGCTTCTCATAAAAGCGGTTGTCCGTGTTGTCGTCGTTGCACTGACTAACCTCGCCCAGCAGTACGGGGCCGCTGCCTTCTTCCACGGTGAAGTCGTGGTACATGTAGGGATAGATGGTTATGCTCTCGCCCGGCGTCAGGCGCACCTTCGTGCCGGCGGGCACCGTCATCTCGCGGCCGTCAACGTGGATTTTCACGTCGTTTACCCTGTCCAGGTCCTCGTCCTTTGTCGCATTGTAGACCTGAATGAGGACATTTCCGCCGCCGCGGTTTATGATATCCTCTGCCTTGAACCAGTGGAAGTGCATGGGCGAATACTGCCCTTCCTTTATGTACAGCAGCTTTTCCGCGTATGTCTTGGTGTACTTCTCCGGCATCCTCTGGTTGCCGTTGCGTATTGTTATCAGAGAAAAGCCGAGCTCGTCGAAGCGGCCCATGCCATAGTCGGTTATATCCCAGCCGAGCATGTTCTCGCGCACCTCGTCGTAGTCGTGTCCCTTCTCCTGCCACTGCTCAGGCGTGAAATGACAAAACGGCGGCAGTGAGAACCTGTAGCTGTTTATCATCTCCTCCATTTCCCGGAGCGCGGCGTTGATTTGACTGCGTTTCATTCAATGACCTCCCAACCCGCGCACCCGCGGGCTAAATCTCCAAATTTGTTCTTATTCCAATAAAAACGCCGGATTGCCCGGCGTTTTTATTGAATCTCGTTTGCCCGCGCCTGATTACTTTGTCAGCACAGAAACTCCGGTGTCAACAACCTTACCGCCCAAGCTCTCTCCGTTGAGCACCTGAACCGCGGCCTTAACGCCCTCATAGCCCATCACGTCGGGATTCTGAGCCATGGTGGCGAGAATGTAGCCGTCCTCGATAAGTCCAAGAATAGCGTCGGACTTGTCGAAGCCAACGCAGATGGGAGCGTCGCCGGAGGCCGCCTTTATCGCGTTGCCAGCTCCGGTGGTCGAGCCCTCGTTCGTGCCAAAGATGCCCACGACGCCCTGCGTTATGTAGTTCTCCGCTATGCTCTGGCTCTTGGCAGCGTCGCCCTCGCCGTATTGGGTCTCAAGGATGTTGAAATCAGTGCCGTCGAAAGCCGAGCGGAAGCCCGCCTCACGTTTGAGTGTGGAGTCGGATGCCGCGTTGGTATTGATGATGCCGATGTCGCCAGAGGTAACGCCCTTGTCCTTGAGCGCGGCCAGCAGGGTCTCGCCTGCCGTCCTGCCCGCGGCCTCGTTGTCCGTGGAGAAAGTCGCCTCAGCGTCCATGTTTGCTGGAGAGTCAACGTAGATAATCTTCACGCCGGAGGATACGGCCTCCTGAAGCGCGGAGGTTATGGCGTCGGGGCCGTTGGCAGCCACGATTATGGCCTGGCAGCCGGAGGCCACCGCGTTGTTGACCTGCTCAATCTGCTGTGCGTCGTCCTTGGTGTTCGGCGCCATGTAGGTCACGGTCACTCCGAGCTCCTTGGCAGCCTTCTGAGCGCCCTCGTTGAGGCTGACCCAGTGCTGGTCGATAGAGTCCATTGTGATGAGGGCTATCTTGAAATCCTCAGTCGCGGGAGCGTTCGCGTCGGTGTTGTTGTCCGCCGGCGCTTTGGTTTCGCTGGGTGTGTTGGTGTTGCCACAGCCTGCCATCATGGCAAAGAGAAGGCAAAGGCAGCATACAACCGCAAGCACTTTCTTCATTTTCTGTCCTCATGATTTTTCATTGTTGTTTTTATTTCACAGAGCCGCCATGCGCGCCTGTAAAATCACTGCTTTTTCTTCTTCAGTCCCGTTCCCTGGCGGATAAGCACATCGACCAGAACGGCGGCAACCACGATGATGCCGATAACAATTCTCTGTATGCCAACGGGTGCGCCGATAATTCCAAGTCCGTTTTCAAGCGTCTGCCACACGCCTGCGCCGGCGAAGGTGCCCAAAAGCAATCCCGCGCCACCTAACGGCGATACTCCGCCGATAACGCCGGCCGCGACGCCGTACATCTCGTAGGACAGTCCAGCCTCCATGTTGCCCATGCTCGCCTGCGCGCAGAGGATAAGTCCGACCACAAAGGCGCACAGCGCGCTTATCATGTATGTCTTGGTCACCGTGGCAAACACGTTCACACCGGAGAGCTTCGCCGCCTCGACGTTGGAGCCTATTGCGTAGATATGCCGTCCGGTACGCGTTTTCTGCATGATGAAAAACACCACAAGAAACAGAACAAGCGCAATCCAGAAAGCGTTGTATACTCCCGCGGTCTTACCGTAATAGAAAAAATTCTGATAGGCCTCGCCGGCCTCCTTACCTATGCCGCTGGCAATCGCGTCGGTGTTGCGGTTTCCGTTTACCATTTAGCCCACGCCGCGGGCGCAGAACATGGTGCCCAGGGTGGCGATGAAGGGAGGCAGTTTGAACTTACCGACCAGCACGCCGTTTATCAGGCCGACCGCCAGGCAGGCTATCATCGCTGTGATGACGGCCGCGATAATCGGAATTCCCTTGCTCATCATCGTCGCGGAAATCATTGCGCTCATGGCAACCACCAAGCCTATCGACAGGTCAATGTTTCCGGTTATCATAACAACGCTCTGCCCCACACCGACGAGCAGGTACTTGGCCATGGAGCGCAGAAGGTTGAGCATATTACCGAGTGTAAGCACCTGAGGGTTTATCATTCCGAAAACTATGTACAGTACAACCCAGCCGGCAAAGGCGATAAGTGCCGAGCCCATGCCGCGCACGGCGGTAATTCTATTTGACTTTTTTGTAAGAGTGTTCATCTTCCCCGTCTCCTTATCCGGCGTCGGCCGCAAATTTGTTCTCA
>CATJWG010000250.1 GCA_949744165.1 uncultured Eubacteriales bacterium
ATCTTACCATATTTTTCGCCGTTTTGCACAAGCTTTACACGCACATTTAAGAAAGCTTAAGAGGAAAAACGCGCGGATTGATGCTAAAATGATGCCATTAGGAGTTTTACTGTGCTCACCGAAGCGGGATTATGTAACCTCAGTAAACTTTTAGCCGCACGGTAACAGGAAAATAATTTTTTATTCAGGAGGCAAAAATGAAAGGAATTAAACGATATCTCTGCCTGGCTCTCGCGCTTGTGATGGCGCTGTGTGTTTTCACTGGCTGCGGAGACAAGACAAATGACCCTAACAATCCCAACAGCAGCAACACAAACGATCCGAACAATACCGCGGCCCCCACGGGATTTGTTTATGTGCCCGAGTATGTGACCGTTCAGGGTGAATTTACCAGCGGCTTTGGCAGAAGCAGCTATTCCAACGGTTACATATACACCACCAGCTATGAAAAGATAGCGGACAATACGCCGGATGGCGTGATACCCGAGTACGAGGGCGAGTACTGGGAGTTCGGCACCGTGATATACAAGATTGGCATGGACGGAAGCTGTGAGAAGATTAACTTCACGCCGCCTGCCATCCCCGACGGAGCAGAGGGCAGCGCCAGCGTGGACAACATGTACGTCTCCGACAACGGCAACATTACCATGCTCGAGAGGCTGTACACCTACACCGTGAACGTGCCCGAGGGCGTCGAGGTGGAAAAGTACAGCGATGACTACTGGAACTATTATGAGAGCAAGGAGAGCTATTCCCTGCGCACTATAGGCTCGGACGGCTCTGATGTCTCTACTTTCCCGCTTGAGGGACTGGGAGAGGGCGAGGAGTATTTCTATGTTAACTCCTTCACTATGGACAAGGATGGCAACATCTATATCGCTTCGGATGAGGCGCTGTATGTGCTCAACGGCGAGGGAGAGCTCCTTTGCAAAATAACCTCAGACTCCGGCTGGATACAGAGTGTTATGCAGCTTGCCGACGGACGCATGGTGTGCTCACGCTACGGTGAGAACGGACCGGAGCTGACTGTAATTGACCTTGAGGCCAAAGGCTTCGGCGAGAGCATCGAGACCAAGATGGACCTCTACAGCATGACCCCCGGCGGCGGAGACTATGACTTCTACTACACCAGCGGTGTGAACTTCTTCGGCTACAATCTCGAGACCGGAGAGAGCGAGAAGATTCTCAACTGGATAAACTGCGACGTCAACAACGAAAATTCCAACAGCACAATAGTGCTTGACGACGGCAGAATAGTTTCCATGAACACCGAGTGGGATTCCAACTATGAAAACTGCACCAACGAGCTGATTGTCCTGAGCAAGCAGCCGGCCTCCTCCGTGCCGCAGAAGACCATAATCACCCTTGCCACCCAGTACCTTAACTGGGACGTCAGGGGAGCGATAATCGATTTTAACCGCAATAACGGAGAATACCGTATTGAAGTTCGGGACTATTCGGAGTATAATACCGATGACGATTACACCGCAGGACAGACCAAGCTGACAACTGAGATACTTTCCGGACAGATGCCCGACATTCTGGACATGAGCGGAATGCCGTTTGAGCGTCTTGCGTCCAAGGGGCTGCTTGAGGACCTCTATACTTACATTGACAACGACCCCAATCTCAGCAGGGAGGACCTTATACCCAGCGCGCTGGCAGCATATGAGAACGACGGTAAGCTTTACCAGACCCTGAGCAGCTTTTACGTGCAGGCCGTTATGGGTTCAGAAAAGGTCGTGGGCGACAAGCCAGGCTGGACCTATGACGAGTTCAACGCCGCGCTGGCGTCCATGCCTGAGGGCTGCACCGCTTTCGACCAGTATATCACGCGCGACGATATGCTTGCCACCTGCATGGCTCTGGACGGAGACAGCTATGTTGACTGGAGCACCGGCGAATGCAGCTTCGACAGCGAAGCTTTTGTCAAGATGCTCGAGTTCGTGAAGAGCTTCCCGTCAACCTTTGACTGGGAAAATTACAATTACAACGAATCTGACAGCACTGATGCGCGCATCGCATCCGGACGCCAGATGCTTCTGAGCAGCGGTGTGAGCAATTTTGATGACTTTTTGATGTACGACGCCATGTTCGGAGGCACGGCAACATACATCGGCTATCCGACGGAGAACGGAACCGGAAACATGCTTTACGCTGCCGGAGCCAATTACGCCATGAGCAGCAAGTGCGCCAACAAGGACGGCGCCTGGCAGTTCCTGCGCCAGTTCTTTACCGAGGAGTATCAGGAAAAGAACGGTTACGGCGGATTCCCGACGAACAAGGCTGCATTTGACAAGAGGCTCGAGAAAGCCATGACGCCCGAATACCAGAAGGATGCCGACGGCAACTTCGTGCTCGACGAGAACGGCAATAAGATTGAGGTTAGTAACGGCGGCTGGAGCTGGGGCGGCGTTGAGGTTGAGATGCGCGCCATAAATCAGGCCGAGGCCGACAGGATACTTGAGCTTATCAATACCACCACCAAGGCGTACAAGAGCGATGAGAGCATTCTTGAGATAGTCAAGGAGGAGGTCGCGCCCTTCTTCGAGGGGCAGAAGAGCGCCGAGGACGTGGCAAAGCTTATACAGAGCAAGGCCACGCTGTACGTAAACGAGCAGAGATAAAAAAGCTTAGCCTATACTCCGCGGGGGCCCAGCCCCCGCGGAGCGTGAAAACGTAAATTTGCAGGGAAGAAAAGAGAAACGAAGATATGAAGAAACAGAAGCTGAAAAATACTGAGCTGAGGGTGAAGGATTTTATAAAAAGCCTTTGCTTTCTGTGCCCGAGCTTTTTAGGCGTGTGCGTGTTTTTCATCATACCCTTCGGCGTCGTGGTCTATTATTCACTGATTGACGGCGTGGCTTCTTCAGAATTTGTGTTTCTGGATAACTTCAAGGCTCTTCTGCAAAATTCCTCATTCCGCATAGCGGCGAAAAACACCCTGACCTTCTCTGCCACGGCGGTGCCGCTGGCGGTTATTTTAGCGATAGTGCTGGCACTTCTGCTTGAGTGCAGGATACCGATGAAAAGCCAGTTTCGTACCTTTTTCCTCAGCCCCATGATGGTCCCCGTGGCCTCTGTGGTGCTTATCTGGCAGGTGCTGTTTAACAATAACGGCACGATAAACGAATTTCTCGCCAACTTCGGGGTAGACAAAATTGACTGGCTCAACTCCGCCTATTGCCAGGTTGTTGTGGTGATACTTTTCCTCTGGAAAAACCTCGGATACAACATGATTCTTTTTATGGCGGGCATCGCGAACATACCAAAGGATCTGCTTGAGCTCGCGGACGTGGAGGGCGCGTCGGAGCTTTATAAATTCTTTGCAATAAAGCTTCGCTACCTTTCGCCGACGGTGCTGTTCGTGACGATATTGTCGCTGATAAACTCGTTTAAGATATTCAGGGAGGTCTACCTCCTGTCGGGCAACTACCCGTATACGGAGCTTTACACCTTGCAGCACTTTATGAATAATACCTTCCTGTCGCTGGATTATCCCAAACTCTCGGCAGCGGCGGTGGTCATGGCGCTGGTGATGGTGATTTTGATAGCCTTTCTCTTTGCGGCTGAAAACTGGTTCGGAAAGGATGTGGAGGGATGAAGAAAAACCACTGTGTCGGAAGGATTTTTGCCTTTGTGATATGTGCGTTTTTCGCCGTCGCTTTCCTTCTGCCGAGCGTGCTTACGATAACAAACTCTTTCATGTCCGAGTCGGAAATAAACTCAAACTACGGTATGGTTTTCTCCACTACAAGCGGAGGCTATGTCTCCGAGACGGTGAACCTGAAGTTCATACCCGACAAGGTAAGCTTCTCGCAGTACACAACGGGACTTATTAAGTCGCCGGCATATCTGATAAAATTCTGGAACAGCGTGCTGCTTGTGGTGCCGATAGTGGTGTTCCAGGTTGTGATAGCCGCAATCGCGGCCTATTCCTTCACCCGCTGGCGCGGCAAGGTTCGCAGCATGATATTTTTCTTCTATGTTATACTAATGCTCATGCCATATCAGGTCACGCTGGTGCCGAATTACATAGTAAGCGAAAAACTGCACCTGCTCAACACGAGCTGGTCGATTATCATCCCCGGCGCTTTTGCTCCGTTCTCGGTGTTCCTGCTGACGAAATTCATGCGC
>CATJWG010000251.1 GCA_949744165.1 uncultured Eubacteriales bacterium
TATGATACCCATGAATTGCCATGCGTTTTGCGCTTCCGCAATTCTGGTGGTGCCGGTATGTAGAAAGCGTGCTTCCATCTGTACACCGATGCTTTCATCAATTTAGAAAAACTTTAAGGTCATTTTACTTGGAAAGAAAATCGGAATGTGGTATCCTTAAAGAAGTCTGCAATTGTTAGAATTTGTCAGGGAGGATTGGAAATGAACAAGGAAGAATTTCTTGCCCAGCTGAAACTTGCGCTGGGTGGCAACATTGATGGCGCGCTCGTGCAGGAAAACCTGGACTATTATGCCCATTATATAATGGAAGAGGTGCAGAAGGGAAAGAGCGAGCGGGAAGTCATGGAGACGCTTGGCGATCCGTGGATTTTGGCGCGGACAATCATAGACGCCTATGACGGGACGAATCGGGAGACGGTATACGAGGCTGGCGGTGACACGAGTTCGTATGGAAATGGGGGCGGCCGGGAAGGAGGAACACGGGATGGCATCGCGGACTTTTTGCGGATGGATACCTGGTGGAAAAAGTTGCTGGCGGTTTTGGTGGTCGTGATGGTGGTGATGTTGGTCGTTTCCATTATTACCGGGCTGGTGCGCTTGTTGCTGCCGTTGTTTATACCGTTGCTCGCCATCGCGTTGCTCGTGCGGCTGATTGGGGGACGGAAATCTTGAAGAAGTACGTTTGAAGGCGGGGAACCGTATGGGTGGGATGCTTCCATCCATACGGCGGCTTTGCGGCGTGCCCGGGACGCAAAGTAAAAGACCGATGGGGGAGCCATCGGTCTTTTGAGGGGAGTATAAATAATTAATAAGGGGTTGTAGAAATATTTTCTACAAGGACTAGTATAATATAAGAAATTGGAAAAAGCAAGAAAAAAATAAAAAAAATTTAAAAAAGTTGGAAAAAGTTGGGAAAAACTGGTTTTGGGGACTGATTCTAAAATCTTTTGAAAAGGATGCATAAGATTTCGCGCAAACTGACACAATAAAAGCGTACCATAAAATTTAGGAGGTTTTATCATGGCAAACAATTATAGCAGCTCTAACAAGAATGGCACGAACAGTAACGCACAGTCTTACGCGGACGAGCAGAACAAGAATTCGAACAAGAACACGACGTCTCAGAACAAGAACGCTTCTAACAGCCAGAGCAAAAACAGCAACAAGAATTGCGGACACAACCAGAACAAGAACGCTTCTGACGAGAGCAACCGCAACTAACGGCGGACACGTTTGGGACAAGCCTGGTGTCATGTGCGGCCGGAAGGGCCGTACATGGCACTTGAAAAAAGAATGGCAACGGCGGAGTAAAGTTAAACTTTACTCCGCCGTTTATTTATAGTATGATATAGGTATGCTTGCGGTTGGCGCGCGTGGCCGGTTCGTGGCCATGCGTCGCGACATGTTTAGAAGAATCGGAGGAATACATGAGAACGATAGAGTTAATTGCGCCATGCCATTTTGGCTTGGAGGCCGTCTTGAAGCGGGAAATCATCGACCTTGGATATGAGGTGTCGGCGGTGGAGGATGGAAGGGTAACCTTCATCGGGGACTGGGAGGCCGTCTGCCGGGCGAACGTCTTCTTGCGGACGGCGGAGAGGGTGCTTCTGAAGGTGGGGGAATTTAGGGCCTCCAGCTTTGACGAGTTGTTTGAAGGGACGAAGAAGATTCCGTGGGAGGAGTACGTGCCGGTTGATGGGAAGTTCTGGGTGGCAAAGGCCGCCTCGGTGAAAAGCGCGTTGTTTAGTCCTTCCGACATCCAGTCCATCATGAAGAAGGCGATGGTGGAACGGATGAAGGCCCGTTTCCATAAGGAATGGTTCGAGGAAAGCGGCGCGTCTTATCCCGTGCGCGTGTTTTTGATGAAGGATGTCGTGACGGTGGGGATTGACGCTTCGGGGGTGTCCCTTCACAAGCGGGGATATCGGCATTTGTCCGGCAAGGCACCGATTACGGAGACGCTGGCGGCGGCGTTGATCATGTTGACTCCTTGGAAAAAGGACAGAGTGTTGGTCGACCCGTTTTGCGGCAGCGGAACGTTTCCCATAGAGGCGGCCATGATGGCGGCCAACATCGCGCCGGGAATGGACAGGGAGTTCACGGCGGAAGGATGGACGAACCTGATTCCCCGCAAGACATGGTACGAGGCGGTGGACGAGGCCGGGGAGCTGGCCGATTATAATGTGGAGGTGGACATCCAGGGATATGACGTTGACCCGGAAGTGATAAAGGTCGCGCGGAAAAACGCGGAGGACGCGGGCGTGTCCAGCCTGATACATTTGCAGCAGCGGCCGGTCAGCGAACTGCGCCATCCCAAGAAGTACGGGTTCGTCATAACGAATCCGCCATATGGGGAACGCCTGGAGGAGAAGGAGGCGCTGCCCGGGCTTTATAGGGAATTCGGCGAGGCGTTTCGGGGGCTTTCCGACTGGTCGGCGTACATGATTACGAGTTATGAGGACGCGGAGCGTTATTTCGGGCGCAGGGCGGACAAGAACCGCAAGATATACAATGGAATGATCAAGGCTTATTTTTACCAGTTCATGGGTCCAAAGCCCCCGCGGCGTTCGCAAAATGCCGGGTGATTGCGGTGGCGGGGCCATTGATTGGGCGAATGCCGGGTGGCTGCGGGGAACTGGTGGATGGCCGGGAAATTAGATGGAAGAAAAATCACGGAAGAGAATGGAGAGCGGACATGGAAAGAAGGATTATATTTGCCACGGGAAATGAAAACAAGATGGAAGAGATACGGATGATTCTGGAAGATTTGCCGATGCCGGTACATTCGATGAAAGAGGCAGGCGTGGAGGCGGACATCGTCGAGGATGGGATGACCTTTGAGGAAAATGCCGAAATCAAGGCGCGCGCCGTGTCCAGGCTGTTGCCAAACGACATCGTGCTGGCGGACGATTCGGGGCTGGAGATTGATTACCTGGACAAGGCTCCGGGAATCTATTCCGCGCGGTTTGCCGGGGAAGACACTTCCTATGACATCAAGAACCGCATTTTGCTTGACAAGTTGGAGGGCGTGCCGGAGGAAGAGCGGACGGCGCGGTTCGTCTGCGCGGTGGCGGCGGTGTTTCCTGACGGGGAAGTGAAGACGGTGCGGGGGACGATCGAAGGACGCGTTGCCCATGAAATCATAGGGGAAAATGGATTCGGGTACGATCCTATTTTCTATTATCCGGAGACGGACTGCACGACGGCGGAAATGTCGCCGGAGCAGAAAAACGAACTGAGCCACCGGGGGAACGCGCTTCGCGCGATGCGGAAAATCCTGGAGCGGTACGTGGAAGAGGCAGAACGCGCGGAAGAAGGGTAAATAAGCGGATGAGAGTGGCACATGGGTGAGAGGCGGTTTGCGCAACGGCCGCGAGGAGCGGGCAAGGCGGCAGGAAAAGGTACAAGAGGACGATTTGGGGAATGGTGCGACGGATGAAGGTATTGATTGTAAGTGACACACATGGCAGACATGGTAATTATAGGAAGGCCTTGGAGGAAAGCGGCGGGTTCGACGTGTTAATCCATCTCGGCGACGTGGAGGGCGGGGAGGATTACATCATGGCGAGCGTAAATTGCGAGAAGCACGTCATCAAGGGAAACAATGATTTTTATTCGAAGCTGCCGAAAGAGGACGTGTTCTATTTGAATGGTAAAAAGATATTTATCACGCACGGGCATGATTATCACGTGGCATTTGAAACGGAGCGGATTGAACGGGCGGGACGGGAACGTGGCGCGGATGTGGTCATGTTCGGACACACGCACCGCCCGTATCTGGACGTGGGGGACGACGTCGTCCTGCTCAATCCGGGCAGTCTTTCCTATCCCAGACAAGACGGGCGTAAGGGCAGTTACATGATGATGGAGATTGACGGAGAGGGGAAGATGACGTTTGAGCAGCGATACGTGGATTAAGGTTAACAAGGGTGCGGGTGGGAGCCTGGATGGGGTGTGTGGAGCGGGCTAGGAAGGCATTTTTCAAGGGTTGTTTGTTTTTGGCATGAAAAAATGTCTAAAAAATGAAAAAAACAAAACAAAATGGGAAAAACCTGAAAAAAGTAGTTGACATTGCCAAACGCGTATTATATAATAGTCCATGCGTCATGGTTGAGACGCACTTTAGAGCAGTGACGGGGTGTGGCTCAGCTTGGCTAGAGCGCCTGGTTTGGGACCAGGAGGTCGCAGGTTCAAATCCTGTCACCCCGATTGCGATTGTGCGGGTGTGGTTCAATGGTAGAACACCAGCCTTCCAAGCTGGATACGAGGGTTCGATTCCCTTCACCCGCTCCACCTTGAGCCCTCCGCAGCCGTTTGATGTGCGCCAGTAGCTCAGTTGGATAGAGCAACTGCCTTCTAAGCAGTAGGCCAGGGGTTCGAGTCCCTTCTGGCGTGCCATTTATGGTGGGTATAGCTCAGTTGGTTAGAGCACCGGATTGTGGTTCCGGGTGTCGAGGGTTCGAATCCCTTTACCCACCCCACACGAAAGAAAGGGATTGGGTTGTATATCCCAATCCCCTTCTTTCATTCTCCCACGCAGGGGCGTGGTGAAGCGGTAACACATCAGACTTTGACTCTGACATTCGTAGGTTCGAGCCCTACCGCCCCTGCCACATTAAAGCCCCCGCCCCGTCGGCCATAGCCGGCCGCACAAAAGCACATCCGCCCCAGTAGCTCAGTCGGCAGAGCACCTGCCTTTTAAGCAGGGTGTCCGGGGTTCGAATCCCCGCTGGAGCACCAGCTGAAAAAGCGAAAGCCTTGCAATCTCAGCGATTGTAAGGCTTTCGCTTTTTTCATGACGTATTTACCAAACAGGCTATGAAGGACCGCCGACAGTATACCGTTAGTATAATTTGCTGCCAATGCAATGCCATTTGTAAATGCGCTTATAGGACTTCCAGCCGGAACTGACACGGCAACCAGCCCTGTATAGGCCAGCACAGGCATTGTTACAATCCGGCCTGTGAAATCATCACTCTGAATACGCTGTTGAATATATCCGCGTTCGCCAGCAGATTCTCAATGCTCCTCCCTGCAACCACCACTGCCGCTCCCGCCGCGTCAAATTCCCCAATCTACCCCACGCCGCCGAAAGTCTGCACAGCGCTGCCCGCGGGTCCCGCAAGTGCTTCCTTGCCGCACAAGCCCTTCGGCATCCGAATTTAACACAACATTAAATATCGCCATCTCAGAAAAACTGTGATATAATCAGGATAACGCCAACACCTTGAAAGGAGAATAACCGTTATGTCCAAACAGGTACTTGTTATAGGAGGAAGCTATTTCGCAGGGAGAGTGTTTTCAATGCTGGCAACACGGGAGGCGGGATATTCCCTCACGCTGGTAAATAGGGGCCGCTTCTCCATGACACATCTTCCCAACGTGGAGGAATACAAATGTGACCGCCATGATCCGGAGGGTATTGCCTCCCTGCCTCTGGGGCATTTCGATGCTGTAGTGGACTTCTGCGCCTACGAGGCCGGCGACTGCCGTGGGCTTTTGGAGCGTCTTCCCTGCCAATTCGACCGCTATATTTTGCTGAGCACCGCCGATGTGTACGACCGCAGCATACGCACCGGCAAGGACGAGAACACCCCGCTGCTGACACAGTGCCCACCCTGCGACGCGGGGATGTATATGTACAACAAAATGCTGCTGGAGGGAGAAGCCCGTGATGCCTGCGCAGCACGTGGAGTAAAACTGACCATCCTTCGGCCTGCGTTTATCTACGGCCCCTATAACTACGCCCCTCGGGAATCCTGGTATGTGGAAAAGATTGTGAAAGGTACGCCCGTACCCGTACCCGAAGATTCTGACGGCCGTTTCCAATTCGTCTATGTGAAGGATGTGGCCAACGCCATCATTGCATGCATCGGTCATGAGCAGGCGGAGCTCTCTGCTTACAACCTCGCCGGTCCGGAGATTCTTACATACCGGAAATACATGGAGATACTGGCCGAAGTGAGCGATATTCCCTTTACAACCGTGCCGGTTACCGTGGAGCAGGCGCTCAGAGAGAGGATTCCGCTGCCCTTCCCCCTGACTGCCGAGGAGGATGAACTGTACGACGGCAGCATGATTACGCGACAGCTCGGTCTGTCCTATACGCCGTTCAGCGAGGGGCTGCAACGGACCTACACGGCGTTCAAAGGGGTCTACACTCCCCGCTGATATCGACGCAAACGCGCCGCATGTTCATCCAGAAGCCCGCGGTTACCCCGTCCGCTCCTTTCCGGATGCTCTTTCATCTCCTGAAATTCCCCAAGGGCCGCCTTAGTCCCAGCGTTCGGCACCTTCAGGCTGATATCAAAGGGTATTCTCTGGCTCTTGACAGTTTGACGAGAAAATGCACTTACAGCGGTATCAAGGTCAAGGCCAAGCTAATCAAGTATCGGGGAGGCTTTTTGCAAACATCTGCGTCAATACAAATAGCTTTAGATAATTTCGGCATTGTATTGCTCCTTTCAGCCACCGTCTATAGAATCCGATTGCTTGCGGTTTGCGGTTATTATAATAGCCTTAACCTTATTTGTATCTGTAAAGACTTTATGAATCACATATAACAGCAGTGCAGACGCCGTGTGTGCGGCGTCTGCACTGCTGTTTTTATTCTGTTCGAGTGTCTTACATCTCGAACTCGCTGCGGTAAATAACGTCGTCCTGAATCCCCTCTGAAAGCTGCACAAAGTAAGCCGAGAAGCCGCCAATGCGCACGATAAGGTCTGGGTACTGCTCCGGATGAGCCTTCGCGTCCTTGAGCATATCGGTGTCGAGAATATTGTACTGAATATGCGTGCCGTCATTGCGCATGTAGGCATTTGTATAGGCCACCAGTTTGTCGATGCTCTCCTCGCTGTTGAGCAGAGAGGAGGAGAATTTCTGGTTGAGCACCGCCGCGTAGCACACGTCCGAGTAGCCGGAATTGCAAGCCGAGCGCAGAACGGCGGTGGGGCCATTTTTGTCCACGCCGCGCATGGGAGACAGCGAACCGTCGTTAAGCGGCTCCAGGGCCTTTCTGCCGTCCGGCAGAGCACCAGCGCCCAAGCCGCCGAAGTAGTGCCAGGCAAGGCCCTCGCGCGAGATCATCATGTTGCGGAACGGCGCGTTGTCATAGCTGCGAATTACGCGGGCGGAGTCGTCGCTAACACGCTTAACCATAGCGTCGGCCTCCTCGCAGTCGTTGCCATACTTGGGCTGGCGCAGGCAGAGCTGGCGTATCTCCTCACCGCGCTCTCCCTCAAAATTGGAGTCCAGAGCCTGCATGAGCTCATCCCAGGTCAGCACCTTTTCCTCGAAAATCAGGTGCTTGACCGCCGTGAAGCAATCTGCCGCGTCGATTATCGCGCGGTCGGACATGCCGTACATGGAGTAGTCAGGATGTGCCTTGGTCAGGTCCTGACCAAGCTCCATGCTCGCTTCAATGCCCAGCACGGACAGCAGCGGGGTGCGCGTGCACTCGTGGCACATGTCGCGCGCCACGGCGCCCAACCACAAAATTCGGTGGCACAGGAACTTGTGCTGCTTGAAAAACGCCGCATAGAACTGCTCAAAATCATCAAAGCCTCGCACGTCGCCGGTTTTCAGGCCGGTCTGTTTCCCGTTTATATCGACGCCGTTGTGCAGCGTCATGTGCATCAGTCCGCCCAGGTTGAAAGCCGCCACGCCCTCGGCGCCGTAGTGCTCCGCACGCGTGGGGATGCAGGGATAGACGCAGCCGAGTCCGCCCCACTCCACCGCCTCGCTGAACGGTATACCGTCGTTGACGTAGCTGCGGATCATGACCTCGTCGTTCTGGAACAGTGGGATACCGCCGCGGGTTTCCATGTTGGTGCGAATGGCCTTGTTCATTATCCAGTCCGGAGTCTGCTTGTTCCAGCGCAGGCCCACTGTGGGCGATGAGAGCTTCAAAAGCGCCACAACGTGAAGGAACAGGTAGCTCAGCTCGTTGGACATATCGGTCTTATCCTGGCCCAGACCGCCGACCATTATATTGTTTATGCCGAAGTTTATCTGGTGCGTCTCCTTGTTCATCGCGTCCGAGACGAAGGTCTGCGTACCCCAGCGTCCGACAAGGTCAGCAATCTCGGAGGCAATTTCAGCTATTGGAACGCCGTTTTTTACGTCGTTTTTGAAGAAGGGATACAGGTACTGGTCTGCTCTGCCCCAGTGGCTGTTGTTCTGCATGGGATTTTCCAGCATCTTCGCCAGAGAGCACATCTCCATGCACTGGAGAGCCTCATGCATCGTGCGCGGCGGATTCTCCGGCACGTACTCGCAGGTCTCAGCAATGCGGATAAGACGGGCCTTTTCTTTTTCGTCCTCAGCCGCTGCCGCCATCTCGCGCGCCAGCGCAGCATAGCGGCGTGAGTGGTCAATCGTCGCCTGCAAAACTATTATCGCCGCCTGCCAGAAATAAATCTTGTCCTTGTCGGTTCCCTTTTCCTCTATATAGCGCTCAATGTGCTCGTGGCATTCCTGAATGTAGCCCTTGAGGCCCACGCGGAGTATCTTCGGCCAGTACAGAGTGGAGGTACTCTGTCCGGTGATACCGTTCCTCAGTCCCGGGTCCTTGAGCTTCGCAGCCTCGGCATCTACCGCCCAGGAGCCGACAAGCTGCTCCCATGCCTTATAGGTGCGCGCAGGCAGGCAGGCAGGCTCAAACACGCGCACGGCCTGGCGCAGAACCTCCAGCTCCTCCTTATTCAGAATAGCTGAGGCGTCAAGCGTGACGCCTATCACGCCGTCGTCATTCCAGATGTCCTCAATGTAATCGCCGCACACGTTCACGGCAGTCTGACAGCCTATAACGCCTGTGGTGGGGCGCCCGACTATCTCGTCAAAGTCGTGAATTTTTATCGGCACATTGTCCAGAACCTTCTTGAGCATCTTAGCGTAGCGTATCTGAAGGTCCTCGCCCTCGGTCTCACGCCAGGACTCGAGCGTGCAACGCTCACGGTCCACGTATACGCGCCACGGCGCCGCCTTCATCGCCGCTCGCCATGCCTTGTTTCTGTCGCTGAGCTCAAGCTTGTCTATTTCGTCAAGCAGGCTCCTGTCAATATCATACATGTTCCTATTCCTCCCATATATCACCAAAATTATAGACATTCCAAAGGTGCCTTAACACGGAATTTCCTTGTGTTTTTATATTCTCATACATTTACCACAAAAGTCAACCGTTCCGACTATAACATAAAACTATAGCAAAAGACTCACAGTCTTTGACACCCCATACAAAAGGTGGTATGATTAAAATAAAATTTATTGTTAAACACTAATTTGACGGGCATGGAACGGGGTGACAAAAATTAAAGAAATAGATATAAGGCAAATAGAAATCTTTCTCATGGTCGCCAAATACCGCAGCATATCCCAGGCCGCAAAGGCCCTGTACACAAGCCAGCCCTCCGTCAGCAACTGGATAGCAAAGATGGAGCTTGACTGTGGTGTAAAGCTTTTCGTGCGCACAAACAGGGGTATTTCGCTCACTCCTGAGGGGGAGGAGATATATTCTCGTCTTGACGTGGCCTATCAGCGTTTCCGTGTTTCAGTGTCCGACATATGCCGCAAGGCTCCCGACCCAACGGCCTGCCTGCGCGTCGGATTTCTGCACAGGGAAGAAATAACACTCGTAACCAGGAAACTTATAGGCAAATTCCTTGAGGACAACATCGACGTGCGAGTTGAAACAGAGATGTACAATTTCCACGAGCTGCGTGACAAGCTCATGTGTCATGAGCTCGACCTTGCCATAAGTGCGTCTTACGACATATCGGCCTACAGCTACTTTGACTACGTACCCGTCGGCGGTATGGAGCCTTATTTCTTTCTGCCGCCCGCCTGGGCCGACAGCCGCGTACAGGCGCACGAGCTCTCGTTTTTAAACGGCAAAACGCTTATACTCGAGGCCCCCACTCACCTTCAAACCGCGCTTGACATCTGCCGCGCATCGGGAATAACGCCCGGCAGTATCCATTTCGCCAATTCTTATCTGTACCTTACCACCCTTGTCAGCCGTGGCCACGGCTTTTCGGTGGACAGCAGCATGCGTGAGAACACCAGCCATCAGCTTCCAATCGTTATGATTCCCGCCGGCTGCGACGGGGGGAAAATAGTCGTGGCCTGGCGGCGTGGCGTGCTGTCCGGACTCGCGGAAAAGTTTCTTACCTCATCAGGCCGCCCCGCACTGGTATTCGCAAAGGAGAATTAAAGGAATTCTGCCATAAAATTATGGCACTTCCCTTGAGTACGCCACTTTATGTTTTTCAAAAGTATCTGACATAAGCCCTGCATAAACACGGTAAAAGGCTCCGCAATCCCGTTGGGATTGCGGAGCCTTTTACGTTTTCTCAGCATCTTTCTTAAAGCGCCGCCAGAACAAAGGCAAAGATAATCGCTATACCTATCACCGCAGACAGCAGGTCACCGGAAAAGCTGCGCTCTATTGAGCTGCGCTGCCTGCACTCATCGTAGGTGCTAAATTCCCCGTCTCGGCCGGGAGTTACCGACTCTTTAGCACCAAGGAAAATCAGGTTCACCACGCCGTAGATAAGCACGGCTCCGAGCGTCTCCGCCGCGCGGGCGACAATAGCACCGGCATAGGACAGGCCGCGCAGCGCGGGGCGGTATACACTGTTCTCCAGGTCGAGCCGCTCAGGCCAGACGTTTTTGTAGTGTTCCTGTCCGTTTTCACGCTCCGTTAGCCACAGGAAGCCCACCAGCGCAAACACCGCTATGCCTATACTTATAGATATCGCCGCTCCCTTAAGGTTCGTCAGTGAAAAATAGTGCACCGCGTGGGATGGCCCACGAGCACGCATAAATTCACAGGCAAAAGCAGCTATCCTGTCCATGGTCTGGTGCGCGCTGAGCCCCAGCGCGGGCATCGCCAGAGCGCCAAGCACGAGCACCGCCGCTGTTGGACGGCCCATGTACTGCCCGTGAGCCCCGTGCTGCCCTTTGGCCCTGGGCGCCATAAAAATGATGTAAAACAGCCGTGCCATGTAGGCGAAGGTCAGTCCGCCGGAGAACAGAAACAGCTTTTCAGTCAACGTATACGGCCATGCGGGCAGGTCCAGCTCGGTAAGATGAACTACATATTCCACAATGCTCTCGTGCAAAAGCGTCTTGCTTATGTAACCGCCGAAGCCGGGTATGCCCGCTATGGAGCAGGCTCCGCTCAAAAATGCGAGCATGAGAACCGGCTTGCCGCGCCCGAAGCCGCGTATGTCGTTTAAGTCGAGGGAGTGGACGTTGAGATATACCACGCCCGCTGCGATGAACAGCGTCAGCTTTATCAGCGAGTGGTTGACAATATGCAGCGCCGCACCGCAGGCCGCCAGCGAACCGTGCTCCCCCAGCAGATTGAGCATGGCAACGCCCGTGAGTATAAAGCCTATCTGGCTCATGGACGAGCAGGCCAGAGTGCGCTTAAGGTCGGTGCTGAACACCGCCAGAATCGCGCCGAGCGTCATCGTGATCACCGCCGGCGCCAGCAGCAGACGGCCCCAGGCCTCCACGCCCTCAAAAAGCCAGCAGCTCACGGCAATAACCCCGAAAACTCCGCTCTTTGTCAAAATGCCCGACAGCAGGGCGCTGGCCGGCGCGGGTGCGACGGGGTGCGCCTTTGGCAGCCAGATGTGCAGCGGGAACATTCCCGCCTTCGCGCCGAAGCCCACGAGCAGGCACACGCCTATCGCCAGACGCCGGCCCATGCTCAGGCTCCCCGCGCCCGCTGCGATGCCCTCGAGCGTCAGACTGCCGCAGCCGTGATAGAGCATGAACAGCCCCATGAGCATCGTCAGTCCGCCTATCACCGCGATAAACAGATATGTCTCCGACGCGCGCAGGGCCTCCGCCGTCTCGTTTTGCGCCACCCAGACATAGGATGTAAAGGACATTATCTCAAAAAATACAAACAGCGTCAGCAGGTCTCCGGCCAAAAACACTCCCATGAGCGCGCCCAGGGTCCAGAGATAGAACATGTAATAGCGCTGCGTGCGCGCCGCGCTTTTAAAATACTCCGGTGAGACCAGAGCCGTACACATCCACATCACGGCCGCGGCCGCGGCAAGTATACTGCGCAGGCTGCCGCAGACAAAGCTCAGTCCAGTGCCGCACAGCCCCGGCAATGTAAGCGCTTCGGCAGGCCAGACAAGCACGGACAACGCCAGCGCCAGCACCAGCGCGGTAACAGCAATGACAAATACGTTTCCGGCCCGCGCATTTTTTCGGGCGAGAGGGTATGCGGCTACCGCCGCGGCCATGGGCAGAAATATCAGCAGGCAAAACCTCATACCGCACCTCCTATTCCCGACAGCCAGTCAATCAGCGTTCCCGAGGCCAGCGACAGCCCTGTTATAAGCAATATCAGGATTCCCAGCGGCAGAAGCATCTGCCAGTCTGCCTCCGAGCGCTCCTCAACCGGCACGGCATCCCTGAGCGGGAAATAAAAGTGTATGACCACCGTCATCATGTACAGAGTCGTCAGCACGGTCGAGACAACAAGCGCCGCCGCACCCACATATCCGCCCCAGAATCCAGACGTACACGCAGCTGCTGCTATGCTCCACTTGCCGATAAAGCCGCCAAGAGGCGGAACGCCCATGAGCGCCAGTACCGCAAAGATGAACACCGCGCAGGTGACCGGCATTCGCCGGTGAAGCCCCTCCATTTCGGCCACATACTCCAGCCCCGTCCGGTGTAGTATAGCGCCGGCACAGAAGAACAGCGTTATTTTTACAACAGCGTGGTAAATTATGTGCAGCAGTCCGCCCGTCAGCCCCGCGGGCGTCATCACCGCAAAGGCCAGCAGAATATAGGACAGATTGCTTATCGTCGAGTAGGCCAGACGGCGCTTGAGGTGCGGCATCCGCAAAGCCATGACGCTGGCGTAGACTATTGTCAGCGCCGCGGCGCACAAGGCTATACTCTGCGCCCAGCTCCCGAACAGCAGCCCTGTGCCGAAGGAGAAGTAAATAAGGCGCATGACCGCGAAAGCTCCCGATTTGACCACCGCCACGGCATGCAGCAGAGCCGTAACCGGCGTGGGAGCAACCGAGGCTGCCGGCAGCCAGCCGTGGAAGGGAAAAATTGCCGACTTCACACCGAAGCCAAAGAAACCGAGCAAAAACACCAGCCGCAGGCTTTCCTCCAGCCCTGCCGACTTCGCGCCGTCAAGTACGCCGCCGTATGTAAACTCAAGCGTGGAGCCGCAGTTTAGCAGCATCACCAGGGCAATGAACGCCAGCGCCGCACCGGTCATGGAATATAGTATATATTTTTTGCCCGCGTATTTGGCTTTTTCGTCCATCTCGTGCATCACCAGCGGGAGCGTAGTAAGGGTCATGAATTCATAGAACAGGTACATAGTGAAGAAGTTTGCGGAAAAGGCTATTCCGGCCACTACGCCGTAGCTGAGCAGGAAAAAGCCGAAGAACTTGTTCTCCATGCCCTCGTGCTCCATGTAGGAAAATGCGTACACCGTTGTAACAGGCCACAGGACGCCGATGATACAGCCAAACACCATGGACGCGGTGTCAATGTGAAGCGCCAGCTCGAGCATGTCGCTCATGTGAACGAGAGTCAGCTCAGTGCTGCTCGCACCAAGAATGGCGGTTGCGGCGATGCTGCCGAGCACAAACACGGAGCCTATCAGCACGGCACAGATACAGTAAATGTTCCTCATCCTGCGGTTTTCCGGGCGCCAGACAAGCAGCGCCGCGCCGGCCGCGGCCGGAAAGAGCACGCTCAGTAATGTCAGGCAGTACATTTGCTCACCTCCCCTTCACATAAGCGTCCCGGCCAGGCTTGCCAGCCAGGAGCCCAGGCCCGCAGGCACTATGCCCAGCAAAAGCGCCAACGCTGAAAACGCCATAACCGGAACCAGCATACACGGCTCTACCTCACAGGTCCCCCCCGAGTCAAAATCCCTTCCGGGGAAAAATGCCTCCGCGACAATCGGCAGCAGATAAAAGGCCGTGAGCAAAGCGCTGACCATCAGCACCGCCACGCCGGCAAGGCCCAGAGCCGAGCCGGCGTCCAGCGCGCCCATAGCGAGCTGCCACTTTGCGGTAAAGCCGCCGGTGGGCGGTATTCCTATCAGCGAGAGCGCGGCTATTGCAAACCCCCACATAGTCACCGGCATCCGCCGCCCTATCCCGCGAAGCTGGTCCACATTCTTACAGTCCGCAGCAAAGATGACCGAGCCCGCGGCAAGAAACAGCGCGCTCTTCGCCAACGCGTGGAACAGCACCTGCATCATAGCTCCGGCAAAGCCCGCTTCCGTCAGGGTAAACAGGCCAAACAGAACATAGGACAGATTGCTCACCGTCGAGTAGGCCAGACGCTTTTTCAAAAGCTTTTCTCTCAGCGCCAGCATCGAGCCCGTAAACACTGTCACCAAAGA
>CATJWG010000252.1 GCA_949744165.1 uncultured Eubacteriales bacterium
TCAGGCTACAAAAATCAAGTCACTATGAAATTAAATAACAGCTCACAAATTCGCTGATATCTTTACGTTTGCAATCTGCGCGGCTACAATAGGGACATCGTTCAACGGCGGGAGGTTCCCGTACTTTCGATGGAGGTTATTCAAAATGAACATGAACGAGCATGTGAAAAAGAATGACAAAATTGCTGTGTCCGCCAGCGATGGCAAGACTCTGGAGGGCTATCAGATCAAGGGCACTGCCGAGTATGTCACCGAGGGCCCTGTTGTGGGCACCTTCAAGAAACTGGTGGAGGATATGTTCAAGGGCGCCGCTACCGCCAAAGGTGCATTGATCATTACGCCGGAGAAGGTCATCGTGACCACTCCCGGCGCTGACAATAAAAAGGAACTTTGACCCTCATTTCTGCCTCTGCCGGCTGAGCCCCTTTCACAGGAGCAGGAGCGGCCTGTCTCAGATGACCTCCTGCTGTCCGGGGCCAAATGACGGACAGCAAGGTGGTGCTCTTCCCGACGGCCATGCGCATCCGAAAGGGCTGGAAATTTTTTTGAGATTGAGCCTAACTCCGGTAGGCCGCTCGATGTGCATGACGCCCCCCGGCGGAGAGAGCGGCACTTCCAGCCACACTGTGTGCCAACGCCTTCGGTCAAGCAGCGTTTTTGGCTTCAAACCGTCGGAAGCTATTCCGCCGGAGCGCCCCCTGTCAATAATACCTCTTATATTTGCATGGATTGACTCCAATCCGCTTGCGAAATAGTTCTGAAAAATAGCTCACATTTGCATACCCCAAGGCCTCTGCCACTTCGTATATCTTCATAGGTGTCGTCCGCAGAAGCTCAATGGCTTTTTCCATTTTCAACCTGGTTATATAGTCGAGAAACCCTTCCCCCAGCTCTTTTTTCATCAGCCGGCTCAGGTAATCCGGGCTCTGATTGACGTGCAGGGCAACATCCTCCAGAGAAACCGTTTGCAGCAGGTTTTCCTGGATATAGGCCACCGCCAGCCGGACGGTGCTGGACATCTGCGTCCTAACCTCCGCAAGCGCGTCAATTTTGTCGCAGATTTCTGATACATGCTGCCGCAGCCGTTCAAAGCTTTCCGCTTCCATTATGTTATCCCTGGCGGACAATATCACTTCATTCCCCAATGTCTGTGCGATATTTTGTATGACAATGGTTAAAATTTCCGCTACACCGTATTTGACTTTATCAATCGGTAGCGGCTTTTTTTCGTATATCTCCATGATCAGGCGATCAATCTCCGCCCGGTATCCTGAGAGTGTCCTGGCATTCCGCTTCAGGTAAATTTTTTTGCGGCATACATCAATTATTTCATCCACATTCTCTTGCGGATATCCCTCCCAAACCCCCTCATCCTCATAAAAATGCATCTGAAGGCGGCATAGGGTACGCTGAAAAACGCTGGCCAAGCCGTCCCATCCGCCGGCAACCCCCATCTCAACGTTCCCTTTGCCCAGCAGGAAACTGAAGCTGCTTTTTAAGTGCTCCAAAACCTCTCTGATGCCGACATCACGATTCATTCCAACGAGGTTTGCCAGCAGCACATGGCAGCTATCTTTGACTATGAAATAGGCGCCGTGATTTAGCTGTATCCTCGCAGGCAGCCTGAGCACGTCCAGCGCCGACAGAAGGCTGGTATCTCCCGCCAAAATGAGAATAGGCTGGTTTTGCAGTGTAATATTGTAACCTTTGAGAAGGGCCTCATCAATTATGACGTCCTGCCTTGGTCTGAGCGCCTGCAAAAAAGGCGTGTCATTATACTTCCACAAAACAGGCTGCTCAGACAGGTGATTCCTTCGCTCTAACGCATCCTTGATTACGTTAGTCAATTTTTCGTAGGTAAGCTCTTCTTTTAGTATATACTCGGCCGCGCCATAGGACAATCCGGTACGCACATAGTCGAATACCGCATGGCTTGAAATAATAAAAATTTGAATATGCTCGCTGTAAGACTTCAAAATTTTTATTAGCTCCAAGCCGTGAATATTGGGCAGCATCATATCGACGAAAATGAGATCGGGATAATATTCTTTATATATTGTCAGCGCGTCGCGGCTGTTCGCAGCGGTATAGATTTCTTCCACATCGGGCAATTTCATTTTCTCAATGGAAAATTTAATCCACTCCCGTATCGCTGTTTCATCGTCAACAATCAGTATCCTCATCCCCGTCACCTCATAAGCAAATCCCTGCTTCCGGGCCAGACGTGCGCACATCTATTATTCAATAAATATAAGGAATTGTCAAGGTCACTTCCGTCCCTTTTCCCAGTTCGCTTGCAATATACATATCGTATTGCTCCCCAAAGGCCAGTTTGATTCTCTCCCGCACATTTGGCAAGCCCACATGATTCAGCTTTGCTTTTCTCCAAATCCCCTTATTCAGTTCGATCAGCTTCTCCTTTGCAATTCCACCGCCATTATCCTTCAGAGAGACGGTAACGTCGTCGCCCGACCGTTTAACCGTCACTTGAATATGAATATCCTCTTTTCTGTCCAAGCCGTGATACACAGAATTTTCAACTATCGGCTGTAGCAGCATTTTGGGGATATGGCATCTCTTCAAATCTTCCGACTCATACCAGATGTCCAGTGATATTGCATTGGTATATTTCAGCCGCAGCAAATCGACAAAGCTTCTGTTCCACTCCAGCTCTTCCTGGAGGTAAACCAGCTCGTTGGAGGAATTGACGGACATCTTCATCAGCTTGATAAACAGCGCTATCATTGCGACGGCTTCCGTCCGCTTGCCCATGTCCACCACACATTGAATACTGAACAGGGTGTTATAGATGAAGTGCGGGTTGATCTGCTGCTGCAAAAAATCAAGCTCTGCCGTTCTCCGTCTGCGTTCATTTTCCCTGACCTTTTCCAGCATTTGATTGATATCTCTGATCATCGCGTTGAAAACCTGGTTAAGATTCTGCGTCTCACGCCAGCCGCCTATTTCCTCCAGTTCAGCCAGATTGTCTTCCCGCACATTTCGGATATATTGGCACAGGGCATTGATGGGCCTCACAATTACTTTTGCCAGCAAAAAGGCCATAAGCAAGCCGGCGAATATAATAACAGCCACAATCCCAACGCACCAGTAGATGCTGTTCCAGAGCGGATCCAGCAGCGCGCCCAGACGGATTTCCTCTACGACGACCCATCCGGTATCTTCATCGCGGCTATACGACAGGAGATACGCTTCCTCGCTTTTGTGGGCTACCACGTAATTCTTGTCCCCCATCATCTCATAAAAATAGTTCATGTCATAGTAGTTTAAGCCCACCAAATTAGGGTCAGAGTGTGAGACCACTTTTCCGTCCGCATTGAGCACAAAAATTTGGCTATCGTCCGTCAGCACGGCCTCATACGCGGCGTATAAGCTGCGCTCAGGGACTGTGATCAAAAGGATGCCCTTGGTCTGATCCTGCCTCTCATATATCCTTGCGGCGGAAAAAACAAAATGCTCCTGCGCCAGCAAATAAGTGTCGTCATAGCTGCTTATCCAGACAGTTTCTCCATGCCCGTTTACCACGTCAGAATACCATAAATTTTTGCTTATCCTGTCAAATTGATAATAAAAATCCTCTTTGGAACAGTAGGCAAAGTCGGCGCCGTTATAGAGTACGACATACATCTCCGTCCCAAATTCTTTATATGCCTGTATATAATGTTCACAGGTAGATACTACCTGCTCCTTCCGCGCAGGCGCTTGTGCTGCCTGTTCCATCACTGTTTTCACTGCGCTGTCGTTATAAATCAGATTGGAAAAGGAAATCATATTGCCCCGCGTTATTTGAATACGCATGTTAATCTGTGACAGGACGTCCCCCCTCGCCTTTCCGATCTCATTGATGATCACAGCCCTTAAAACCATCAAAAGTAGAGCGGAAACTGCCACGACAGCCACTAAAACCAGCACTGCAAACGTAAAAAAGATGCCATTTTGAATGCTGAGCGAATTCTTTTTGGACGATTTTCTCAAATGCTTCCTCCCCAAACCCTTTCCCCTTCTTTTCCCCTTCTTTTCCCCTTCTTTTCCCCGCCGCAAAAGCCGCTGCGCCTTACTACCCCGGCTACTCTGTCAGCAATTGCGCCGCTTCATACAGTTCTTTTTCCCGTCTACTGAAAAAATATTGATAGGCCTGGCAGTAATACATCCGCCCAAGCTCGCCGCCTGCGGTGGCCAGTCTGTCCCGCCGGCATCCATTTCGGCACAGATAATAATACCGGCATCGCACACACATATCCGGTATTTTATGGGACATGCGCAAAAATTTCTGCCATGTCGGGCTATCCAGCATTTCCTGAAAGGACTGTTCCCCGACGGTGCCCACCCGCCACTGGTCACAGGCGTAAAAATCGCATGGATATACGCCGCCATCGCCTTCTATCACAAATTGAGCGGCGCAGCGGCCCTGCATCCCACACGCCTCCGCTTCCTGGCCCATCAGAATGGACATCCAATTGTCGAAGTGGCGAACACTGACATAATGGCCCCGCTTCAAATCCTGATGCCAGAGGTCAAACAGCGTTACCAGGCATTGGCCGTATACCTCGTTAGAGAGATGATAGGGTTCTCTTCCCCGCAGCTGCCCCAGCGGCTCTAAGCACGGGATAAACTGGAGCCACTGAAACCGGCGCCGTCTGAAAAACTGATAAATCTGCTGGATGGAGCGGGCATTTTGCCCCGTCAGGACGCAGAGAATATTATACGGGACGCGGCGGTCCTCCAGCAGCTGCACGGAGTGCAAAACACGGTGATGCGTCCCGCTCCCGCCTTCATCCCGCCTGTTCCTGTTGTGCAATTTTGGTGGACCGTCCAATGACAGTCCCACCAAAAAGTGATTTTGGGCAAAAAAGCCGGCCCACTCCTTGTCCATGCAGTAGCCATTGGTCTGAATGATATGGCGCACCTGCACCTCCGGCCGTGCATACCTTTTCTCCAGCTCCACAAACTTTTGGTAGAATTCCAGACCGGCCAGTGTGGGCTCCCCGCCCTGAAACGCAAATGTGCAGCTTCCCTCCGCATATTCCAGCGCGCTGCTCAGTATTTGCTCAAGGCGTTCTGACGTGAGCATACACGCAAGGGCGCGCCTTCGATGGCCTGACACATCACGATAGAAGCAATAGGAGCAGCGCATATTGCACAGGGATGACGCCGGTTTCATCAAAACATTGACAGGAGGCATATCCATCACCCTAAGCGTTAAAAAATTTCCATGCGTTGTGCAGAGAGAGGGCTGCAATGGCGATCAGCAGGCCGGAAAACAGCTTGTTAGCGGCGCCAGCCGAGATCCTGCGGCTTATGTGGGAGCCCACCGCGCCTCCGATAACCCCCGCAAAAACCATAATCGCCAAATATTCGACACGGATATGGGGGATGGTTCGTCTGATGCACGACATGAGAAAACCAGATAGCTGTGAGCAGAGAATGATATATAGGGAGTTGGCCGCCGCCTTTTTGGTCTCCATGGAAAACGCAAAATACAGGACAGCCAAATTGATCGGCCCGCCGCCAATGCCCAGGAAGGAGGAGACGGCGCCCATCCCTATTCCAAGCAGGATGCACGGCGGCAGCCTGTTCATATGATAGGACGGCAGCCTTTCGCGTAAAAGCGCACTATACAGCAGCGTAAGCAGTGTAATAACCGCCAGGATAAGGGACTGAACGGAACCAACCAGCGCGTCGCTTCCTGTATAGGCCTTCACCGCTTGAAACATCTGATGGCCCAATGCGCCGCCGGCAACGGCGCCAATGGCAAGAAAGCTGCCGATGCGCGCCTCCACCAGATGCTGCTTTCTCTGCCGCAGCATGTTGGTCGCCGCCATGGCCAGGACGCATAGGCCGCATAAAAAACTCACCGCAGCCACA
>CATJWG010000253.1 GCA_949744165.1 uncultured Eubacteriales bacterium
ATGGCATCATTTTAGCATCAATCCGCGCGTTTTTCCTCTTAAGCTTTCTTAAATGTGCGTGTAAAGCTTGTGCAAAACGGCGAAAAATATGGTAAGATAGCAGTTATAAGGTAAACCTGAGAGGTTTTGCCAGAGCAGAGGTGTTTGTTATGTATGAAGGATCCCATATTCTTGTAGTCGATGACGAGCCCGACATAAGAGATGTACTGCGTCTGCTGCTTGAAAGGCACGGCTACATCGTCTCCGAGGCTGGAGACGGTACGGATGCGGTGAATTTCACGGCGATGCACTCTGACCTTGATTTAATAATATTGGACGTGATGATGCCCGGCCTTTCCGGCACGGAGGCCTGCAACGCCATTCGCGCCTATTCCAACGCACCGATACTCTTTCTCACCGCCAAAACCAGCGAGGCAGACCGGCTTGACGCCTACCGCAGCGGCGGGGACGATTTTCTCAGCAAACCCTTTTCACAAGCTGTTTTGCTGGCAAAGGTGGAGTCGCTTCTCCGGCGCTATAAGCTCTACCGCGGAAAGCCGGACATGGGAATGACGGTGTCCTCCCTGGCCGTGGATTTGACGTACCGGAGAGTAACTCGCGAAGGCGCTCCGCTGGAGCTGACGGACAAGGAGTACAGCATCCTTGAATACCTTCTGCGCCGCCGTGGCAGCGTTGTTTCGGCTCAGGAGCTGTACGAGCAGGTCTGGCAGGAGAAATACCTTCCTTCGTCAACCAACACTGTGATGGTGCATATTCTAAACCTGCGAAAAAAGGTCGAGGACGACGCCTCGTCCCCTAAAATAATACGCACTGTTTGGGGAAAGGGTTATCAGATTGACTAAAAAGGTTAAGTTCATCCACTCTCTCAACGCGCGCGTGCTGCTGGTGCTTCTGCTGGCGCTGGCCAGTGCGGTACCGGTGTATTTCGGCGCGAGAGCCCTTGGGAATTTTATTGTGGAAAAATACTACATGAGCCCTGAGGCGGTCTCATCCCGGCGCGTAGAGGTGTACAACAATCTCAGAACCTACGTGCAGTCCAACCAGCTCTCGTCGCGCGACAGCGTCCAGCTCGGCGCCTGGGCCATGCGCCAGCCCTATGTTAGCATAACTCTGCGTACGGAGTTTACGCGCGTGGAGGCAGGACGCTGGGGGGCTTCAACCACGGAGCTTACACCCGAGGAGCGCAGCCGAACCCCAGCCGCCGGAGAGGGCATATACTACATGCCATTCACGGACGGCATATACCAGATAACCATAAACGAAAGCTCCCAGTCCAGGCAGTACGCGCTGTGTACCTTTGTCTCGGTCATGCTGGCCTGCTTAGGCATCATCCTGATAATGCTCATATACGTCCACCGCATAACCTTTAGGGTAATCTCTCTGGCGGACTGCGCGTATGAGATAGGCCGTGGTGACCTCAAGCGCGAGATATACATCCGCGGGCACGACGAGCTGGCCCTGCTCGGCCATGAGATGGACGACATGCGCCGGTCTATAATCGAGCGCATGGACAGCGAGCGCACCGCCTGGCAGGCCAACAGCTCGCTGATAACCGCTATCTCCCACGACCTGCGCACGCCAATGACCGCTATGATAGGCTATCTTGAGCTTCTGGAAAGCAGCGAATACACTGACCCACAGCAGCAAGAGCACTTCATACGCACCGCCCATGCCAAGGCCATGGAGCTCAAGGAGCTGACCGACGAGCTGTTCAAATACTTTCTTGTCTTCGGCTCATCGGAGATTGCTCTCGAGCCGGAGACCTACGATGCCGGCATCCTGCTCGACCAGCTCATAGGCGAGGGCGCCATAGAGCTTTCCGACGCAGGCTTTGACGTGCGCAGCATAAAGTTTGAGGGCCAGTGCAGCATACATGTGGACGCGCTGCACCTCAAGCGGGTATTCGACAATCTGCTCAGCAACCTGCGCAAGTACGCCGACAGCAGAAAACCTGTGATAATCCTGTCAGAAAAGCTCGGCGGCGAGCGTTTGTCGATATGTGTCTCAAACAGCATAGACAAAAAGCGTAATATGGTCGAAAGCAGTAAAATCGGACTTCAGACCTGCGATAAAATAGTCTCTCAGCTCGGCGGCATTTTCAAAACCGGCGGCGACGCAGACCATTTCGTGGCTGAGGTTATATTGCCAATCGTAAAATCGTAAAACAGGGGGAATACTCCCTGTTTTACGGTTTAAGGGGTCTGACGTAAGCTCTGCAAAATTTTAAGACTTTTCCGGAAACTTTTTCTTTTTTCTTTCGTCTCATGTTATATGACGAGAGAAAGGAGGAAAATGTTCCTGTGAAAAAAATAATTTTTTTTATTTCAGTTTTTCTGTGCTTCTCACTGCTTGCCGGCTGCGGCGGCAAGCAGCCGGTGTGCGCCCCAAACCCAAGCGCAGGCGGCGCTGCGCGGCTTAATCTCACACACGGCGAGCCCCCCGCTCCGGAGGACAAGGAACGAAATGAAACCAGCTCTGCTCAGGCCGATTCCGATGCGCCCATGGAGAAAGTCCCCATGCTCATGCTCGGCGGCAATCTGTACTGTGACACGGGCGAGGTCTCAACCGAGCTGCGCTGCGGAATGATGGACGGAGAAATTACATCCAGCGTTGAGCCCTGGGAACGTCCGAGTGAGGACGGTCAGTCCAACTTCGGCAGCGGCTACGGCTACCAATATGCGCGCAAGGAAGGCACTGTGGAGGTCAACGTGGACGGCCAGTGGCGCGTTTTCAAGCTGCGCAGCGAGCTGCGCGTGCGCTACTGCGACACATGGTACAGCGCCGAGGACGTGTCCGACGAGACGCTGCTCTGGCTTTTGTGGTTCAACTCACTGGGCGAGGACGCGCAGATGTGCGTAAGCTTTACCCCTCCGGACCTGTACGAGTTGTGCGGCTATCCCGGCGCGGGCGACGTGGCTGTTGAGGACGCCCAAGGATAGGAAAAACGCAAAAGTCCGCTCCGTTATAAATGGGGCGGGCTTTCCTGCTGTAATATTGCGCGCCTCCCCCGCTTATTCTTGTACGGGGACATACCCTCACAGAATATTCACGAGGAGGACGGGCATATGACTCTTGACAGGCTTCCGAACGGGAGCACGGGAATAATAAACTCTGTTGGCGGCCATGGCTCCCAGCGGCTGAGACTGCTCGAGCTGGGGCTGACGCCTGGCACGCGTGTGACCGCCGTGCGGCGTGCACCGTTCGGCGAACCGATGCAGCTTTTCGCGCGGGGCTGCTGCTTCACCCTGAGGCGTGCACAGGCCGAACAGATTAAGCTGGAGGCGGTCTGAATGAGGCTTGCTCTTGTGGGAAACCGAAACTGCGGTAAGAGCACGCTGTTTAACCGTCTCACCGGCGGGAACGCGCGCGTTGGAAATTTTCCCGGTGTCACGGTGGAGCGCAAAACCGGCACAGTGCTCGGGCATGAGGACTGGGAAATCGTCGATTTGCCCGGCGTCTGCTCTCTGCACCCCTCATCCCCCGACGAAACGGTAACTCGCGACTTTCTCCTATATGAGCGGCCCGACGTGATAATAAACGCCGCCGATGCCACGGCGCTTGAGCGCGGGCTTTACCTGAGCCTTCAACTCACACAGCTGGGCATACCCACGGTGCTGGCGCTGAACATGAGCGACGAGCTGCGAGCTGGCGGCGGCAGCGTGGATGAGCGTTCACTATCCGCTGCGCTCGGCCTGCCTGTCGTGAGCGTCAGCGCGCAGCTTGGGCATGGTCTGGACGAGCTGCTTGAGCAGTGCGCGTCGGTCCAACAACGTTCACAGAGCCAACCCATACAAAACTTCTCCGCCATGGAGAGCTGTCTGCACGCGCTCGAGGACATTGTCGGCCCTGCAGCCGGACGCGCCGGCATACCTGCGAGCTTTGCCGCGTCCTGTCTGTTGGTTGGAGACGGGGATATCGTCTCCCGCCTGGAGCTCGGCGCAGGCGCATCCGTCCGTGCCGGGCGGCTTATCGCAGATATGGAGCGCGAGCTGGGTCATGACGGCGCTGAGGCGCTGGTCACTTCGCGCTATGCCATCGTAGACCGCCTGTGCCGTGATTACGTAAAGCATCCCGACCAAAGCCGAACAGACCGCTTAACCCTTAGCGCCGACCGGCTGCTGGCCGGCGGCGTGACAGCTACGCCCATATTTGTCTGCGTCATGCTCGGGATATTTTACCTCAGCTTCGGACTGGCAGGAGGCTTTTCCTCTCACGTATTTGGCCCTGCGCTGGACGCGTTGTTCAGCCGCGCAGACGCCGCCATGCTCCGCCTCGGAGTGCATCCGCTCGTGCGCAGTCTTGTCTCTGACGGTATTTTAGCCGGCATCGGGAGCGTGCTTCGCTTTCTTCCTGTGATATTCGCGCTGCTGTTCATGCTCTCGCTCCTGGAACAGTGTGGCTATCTGGCACGCATCGCCTTCATTGCCGACCGGCCCTTTTCCCGTCTTGGGCTGTCGGGGGCCTGCGTTGTGCCTTTGTTACTGGGCTTCGGCTGTACTGTTCCAGCCGTCACAGCAGCGCGGACGCTGCCGGACGCACGGGAGCGACTTGCCGCAGCAACGCTCACACCCTTCATGAGCTGTTCGGCCAAGCTGCCGGTGTATTCCCTTTTCGCCGCCGCGTTCTTCCCACGCGGCCACGCTGCCGTTATATTCGCGCTGTACCTTCTGGGCATACTGTCCATGGTCCTACTGTCTCCGTTCCTGTGCCGGACACAACCGAAAGCGGAGGCTCTGGGACTAATCATGGAGCTGCCGCGCTACCGCCTGCCTTCTCCGAGAGATACGCTGCATCTTGTACGTGAAAAGTCAACCGACTTTCTGCGCCGCACCTTCACGCTCATCCTTCTGGCAAGTATAGCGGTATGGTTCATGAGCAGCTTTGACTCGAAGCTGCGGCCTGTGTCTACCCCTGAGCAAAGCCTGCTTTCCGGCGTGGGCGGATTCATCAGCCCCCTGTTCGCCCCGCTCGGCTTCGGCGATTGGCGCGTATGCACTGCGCTTATCGCGGGACTTCTGGCCAAGGAGGCTGTAGTCGGCACGCTCGGTGTACTGCTTGGCACTTCGGGGCTCGGCACCGTCTTTACGCCGTGCTCGGCGCTGAGCTTTCTTGTATTCGTGCTTTTGTACACTCCCTGCGCCGCGGCGCTGTCTTGCCTCCACCACGAAACAGGCTCAGCGTTAAAAACCGCTGGCATCGCCCTTTTTCATCTCGTCCTTGCCTGGCTGTGCGCTGCTGTTACCTACACGTTCGCAGTCTGGTTTACATAATTTTACCGAGCATTATTTTCCGCGCATATCGCAGCGTAGTCCTCAGGCGTGTTTACATTGCGCAGTATGCGCTCCAAGTCAAAGCCTGGCAACTCACTGGGGGAGACATAGCGCACGTTTATTTCTGCGAAAAGCTCGCGGAAGGATTTTCTGCCCTCCGAAATACAGCGACGCGCCGCAGCAAGGCAGCTTCTCCTGTACAGCGCAAAAAGCGGCTCGATGCCCTTTTCGCCGCGGCGGATGACGCAGGCATCTGCCTGACCCATAAGCTGGGCAAGCGCACGCACAAGCTCCGGCTCACCGAAGGGCAGGTCCGTACCCGTGAGGAAAATCGTATGTGCGTCCGTCTGCTCAAAGGCCGAAACTATGCCGTTAAGCGGGCCCATGCCCGGATACGGGTCCGTAAGCTCTGCTGCCGAGTGAAATGTAAAGCGTCCCCGCTCGTTCACCGACACAGCCGCGGGGCCGAGTCCGGCCGAGTACTTGTCTATCAGGCTTTGCAGCATCGTCTCTCCCTGCCAGGGCAGGAGAGCCTTGTCCCTGCCCATGCGACGCGAGCCGCCGCCCGTGAGTATAACCGTAAGCATCCAAGCTGCCTCCTGTTTATTTATGTTCTGTCCCATTATAGTCCGGCAACGGAATTTTTGCAATTTTTTCCGTTCTGTGATATACTGAATTTATTAAAAGCTTATCCGCAAGCAAGGAGGGCTCTGCCATGGCTGAGCTGAATACGGATGTGAGGTTTCTCAGGGGAGTCGGTGAACAGCGAGCAAAGCTGCTTGCAAAGCTGGGCGTACACAATCTTCGCGACCTCCTTGAGTATTTCCCCCGCGCCTATGAGGACAGAAGCGTCACCGTGCCGATTGCCCAAGCTCCGTTCGACCAGAGCGTGTGCATCCGCGCCACGGTCTCGGCCCCGCCGCTGCTTAGCCGCGTGCGCCGCGGTATGGAGCTTGTGAAGCTGCGTGCCTTTGATGACACCGGCTCAGTCGATATAACCTTTTTTAACCAGAACTACGTCAAAAACGCCCTGCACCAGGGTGAAACCTATGTTTTCTACGGAAAAATAGGCGGAATCCCAATGCGCCGGACGATGAGCAACCCTGACTACGAGCTTGAGCGCCGTGCGGGAGCAAAAACCGGACGCATAATGCCACGCTACAGACTGTGCCACGGTCTGTCCAACACGCACATGATGGGCTATGTGCGCGAGTGCCTCAATATGACCGGCACCAAGGTCCCCGACCCGCTGCCGAAGCCCGTGCGCGAAAAGTACGCGCTGGCAGACATTGACTTCGCCTACGAAAACATCCACTTCCCCGCGGACTTTCCAACGCTGGAGGCGGCGCGGCATCGGCTGGCGTTTCAGGAGTTTTTTTTGCTCGCCTGCGCGCTTGGCGCCATGCGCAATAGCCATCACGGCGGGGGTATTCCCGTGCCGCATCCGGATATCGAGCAGTTTTACGCATCGCTGAGCTTTGAACCTACAGACGCGCAGCGCCGCGCTATTGACGAGGCACTCGGCGACATGGCCCTGTCATGCCCTATGAACCGTCTGGTACAGGGCGACGTTGGTAGCGGCAAAACTCTTGTGGCCGCTGCATGCGCCTGGGCCGCAGGGCAAGCAGGGCTCCAGGCGGCCTTTATGGCACCGACGGAAATTCTGGCCGAACAGCACATGGATACGCTGACCGGCTTTCTCTCCCCCTTCGGTATGCGCGTGGACAAGCTCACCGGCTCCATGACGGCTAAGGAAAAGCGGGAAGTCAAAGCCCGTCTCTCCTCCGGTGAAACGGCTCTCGTAGTTGGCACGCACGCGCTCTTGACTGCTGATGTGGAGTTTTCTCGTCCGGCACTTGTGATAACCGACGAGCAGCACCGCTTCGGAGTAAGCCAGCGCGGCGCGCTTTCGGCAAAGGGAGAGAGCGCGCACACGCTGGTTATGTCCGCAACGCCCATTCCGAGAACGCTCGCATTGATGATTTACGGCGATTTGGACGTATCAATAATTGATGAGCTGCCTCCAGGCCGTCAGAAGGTAGACACCTTTGCTGTCAACGAGAGTTACCGCGAACGGCTGTACGGCTTTATGGCAAAGCTGGTACGAGAAGGCCGTCAGGTGTTTGTAGTCTGCCCTATGGTTGAGGAAAACGACGAGCTGGATTACGAGCTCAAGTCCGCCGGCGAGCACGCAAAAGAGCTGGCCGCGCGTTTTCCGTCTCTTCGCGTCGAGTGCGTCCACGGGCGGATGAAAAGCGCGGACAAAAATGCCGTCATGGCCGCCGTTGTGCGCGGTGAGGTGGATATTTTAGTGTCCACAACGGTCATCGAAGTCGGCGTGGACGTGCCCAACGCCGCGCTTATGGTTGTGGAAAACGCCGAGCGCTTCGGACTGTCGCAGTTGCACCAACTTCGCGGCCGAGTAGGCCGCGGGACGCACAAGAGTTGGTGTATCCTTGTCTCCGACTCACGAACCGAAGAGGCACGCGCCAGGCTCGGCGCCATGTGCCGCACCAACAACGGCTTTCGCATAAGCGAAGAGGACCTTCGCCTTCGCGGTCCCGGGGACTTTTTCGGCTCACGCCAGCATGGCCTGCCGGATATGCACATTGCGGGCCTCGGGGGCGGAATGGACGTGCTCAAAACCGCACAGACCGCCGCGCAGGAGCTTCTGCATGACGACCCCGAATTGAAAAAACCGGAACATTCCGCACTGTCCGAGCGGGTACGGGCGTTGTTTGCGGCGAAAAACGACATGCTCAACTGAATAACGGCGCAATGCCTCCGCATATAGTGTACAAGTTACACCCTGTACACTTTTGCGGAGGTTTTTTATGGGCTCACAGAATGAAACTGGACTCGATTTGTCGGGCAGATGGCGCAAGCTGGCGCTGGACACGGCGGTGATGACAGCTTCGGCAATCGTCATGCGGTGCATCGGCATGGCCTTTCAGGTCTGGCTTGTCGGACGCATAGGCGCATCGGGCATTGGGCTTTACCAGCTTGTGGCCTCAGTCAACATGCTGTGCGCCACCTTCGCCATTTCCGGCATACGCTTCACCACAACGCGCCTTATTTCTGAGGAAATAGGCTCTCAAAGCTGGGGAAGTATAGGCAGGGCTATTCGCCGCTGCGTGTTCTACGCGCTGTTTTTCGGCCTGTCGGCCTTTACGGTGCTCTACCTGTGTGCGGAACCCATAGGTTTTCTCTGGGTAGGCGACGCGCGCACGGTTATGAGCCTGCACATCATAGCCATACGTATGCCTTTTGTCTCCGTGGCCTCCGTGCTCAACGGCTACCTCATCGCCGCCGGCCGTGCCTGGAAATCAGCCGCCGTACAGTTTGCAGAACAGATTATCAGCATCGCTCTTGTAATGATGTTTCTATACCGCGCACCCCCCGGCGACCTTGAGCTGGCCTGCGCAAGTGTCTCGCTCGGTGGAACGCTCGCCGACGTGGCCTCTCTGCTGCTTGTCTCCTGCGTTTACCTGCACGACCGACTGCGGCACCGCCAGCGCGGGGACTGCTCGGTTAAGCTTACCTCTCGCATGTTCCGCATAGCCGTGCCGCTGGCGCTGTCAGCATACGCGCGCACCTCGCTGACCACGCTGGAAAACTTGCTCGTGCCACGCAAGCTGCGCGCATCCGGGCTGTCGGCAAACGAAGCTCTGGCCGGCTACGGGACGATTACGGGTATGGTGTTTCCGATAATCAGCTTCCCGAGCTGCCTGCTCTCAGCGCTGGCAGAGCTGGTAATACCCGACCTCACCGAAGCTCAGGTGCGCGGGGATACTGGCTACATTGACCGAACCGTATCGGCCCTTCTGCGCACGGCGCTGGGTTTTTCACTTCTGACAGCCGGCTTTATTTTCTCCACCGCCGCGCCTTTGGGAGAGTTCATTTACGGCGACGGAAGCATTGGCCCCTACATACAGATTTTCGCGCTGCTCGCACCGATAATGTACATGGACATAGTCACCGACGGCTGTCTGAAGGGTCTGGGTCAAATGATGCACTCGATGTGTTACAATATCGCTGAGGCGAGCATCGGCGTGCTGTTGGTTATTTCCCTGCTCCCCCGCTGGGCGCTTAAGGGCTACATCTTCGTGCTGTTCTTCTGCGAGATTTTCAATTTTACGCTGAGTATGCGGAGGCTGCGGAAGGTGGCAAAGTTTTCTTTGCTTCCACGGAAAAGGAAGCGCAGGACGGACTCTCATGAGCAGGAGCATATAACTCAATCTTCGCTTTAATTAAATCTTAGGAATATCTCTATTGCTTCAAACAACATCTTCTGCTGTACTTCCTTTTAACTGCAAATCGGTAAACAGAAACAAGAGGTATTGCCATGAAAAGGATTCTCTCAGCCTTATGCGCCGCAGTATTTTTTCTTTTTCCGCCGCCTGTTCTTCTGAATTTGACAGCAGCAGAACTGGCAATGACAGTGAATTTATTATGGAATATAAAATGTTCAGCAAAACCGATTCCCAGTCCCTGAAGCTGCCAGCGGCGACACAATCATTTCTGAAATAATCGTCAACGACGGAACACTGGCAATCAAAATACAAAAGGATGGAGAACAGTCCATTTATGAGCAAGCCGCGCTTTCTTCATCGGATAAATTTGATTTAAATGTTGAGGAGAGCGGCATATATACCGTCACGGTTAGTGGAACGAAAGCAAAGGGAAGCGTTAGTTTCTCTGTAGATTCAAACGAACATACGAAAATGCCCGCCGCTTAAATCGGCAGGCATTTTTTCACTTCACCAGTGTTTTTTCCAAACACACCAAGTTTACGCCCGGTATCCCGTTAAAATTACACGGCACTATGTCCACCTCGGAGTAGCCTAACCTTGCGTACAGCCGGCGTGCAGAGGCGTTTATCGCGTTGGTGTCCATGCGCAGATACGGACAGTCATTTTCCAACGCATACTTCTCGTAAAAATCCACAAACTGCGTGCCGCAGCCCTTCCCCCGCAGCTCAGGGTCCACCGTAAGAGTATGCAGCACCATAACGCACTCAGCCGGCGCGTCAATAGACCACTTCGCTCCGTGATATTCCTCACCTTGCGTTTGGTTAATCTTTGCCGAGGCCGCTATAACGCCATCATCCTCAAGCACAAACAGCTCTCCAAGCTCAATCGCCTGCATAGCCGTCTCCCGCGACGGGTATACTCCCCGCACCCAACCGACACTCAATTCCCCGCGGTCCTGGGCTTTGAAAATGTTCTCGTATATCTCCACAACGCGTTCTATGTCGCTTACCTTCGCTTTTCTTACCAATTTTCTCCCCTCCGGCATATATTTCTACTTTATTTTAAATTTTACCACATTTTTCCCCCCTTGAAAAGCCCCTTTCCGTGTCACCGCGACATTGGCAGCGGGCGCGTCCGCGGCATAGTTTGTAATGAAAAGATGCCGCCTTCCAGGCGGCAGATGCGGAAAGGTTGGAAATATGGAAAACGAAAATGTCACCAGATACTTTCTCGGTGCGAACTCCCGATACGGTTTCTACTCCCTGTACGACGGTTTCGTCGATGTCACCGGCGGCGACTTTCTGTGGGTGATAAAGGGTGGTCCCGGCTGCGGTAAGTCCAGCTTCATGAAAAGAATAGGCTCTGCGGCCGAAGAAGCGGGTTTTCCCGTTGAGTACATACACTGCTCCGGTGACCCCGACTCTCTCGACGGAGTATGGCTGCCCACACTGCGCACCGGCTACGCCGACGGCACCGCGCCGCACGTAATAGAAGCCGCCTTCCCCGGTGCGGCCTCACTTTATCTCGACCTCGGCACCTTCTACGACGCGGGTGCACTTGAGCGCGAGCTTGACGATGTGGTGGAGCTCAACCGCCGCTATAAGGCTCTTTACAAGCGCGCCTACGCCTGCCTCTCCGCCTCAGCGGAGATATCGCAGAAATCCCTGCCGGGGCTGTGGGGCGCGGCTGAGCGCGAAAAAATACTGCGTAAGCTCTCCGGACTCGCCTCGCGCGAGTTTCGCGGTGCCAGCGGTTCCGGAGCCTTGAAAAAACGCTTTTTGAGCGCGATAAGCTGCAAGGGCCGCGTATTTTTGCGCGAGACGGTGGAAAAGCTCTGCTCGCGCGTGTGTACGCTCGACAACGAGCTTGGCATGGCTCACTTCTATCTGTCCGGAATCGCAGACCTGGCGCAGGAGAGCGCGCTGTCCGTGATACTCTGCTCCGACCCGCTCGACCCCGAGCTTTTGGAGGCGGTGCTCATTCCTGAGCTGTCCCTCGGCTTCGTGGCCGTGGACTCGCAGCTTAAATACGACGGCGGGGTCTACCGCCACCTCCGGCTTGACGCCATGGCTGGGCGTGAGACGCTCACCAACATGCGCGGTCAGTTACGTCGAGCGAAAAAGCTCAGTTCCGAGCTGCTTGACACCGGCATTGAAACTCTCGCTGAGGCCAAGCGGCTGCACGACGAGCTGGAAAGCATCTACAACCCGCATGTCGATTTCGAGGGGCTCTACGCCACGGCGCAGGACCACATTGAGTGGCTGTTTGGGGAAGGCTGAGCAGGTTCAGTCACTAAAAGCTTCTACGTTTGGCAATCCTGCACAGCGAAAATCACACTAAAAGTCCTCCCCATTGGGGAGGACTTTAGCATATGCGTTGTATACTCAGCCGCCGAAAACGGCAATCAGGAAGCCCGCGGCTATGGCAGAGCCAATAACGCCTGCCACATTCGGGCCCATGGCGTGCATGAGCAGGAAGTTCGACGGGTTGGCCTTCTGACCTTCAACCTGAGACACGCGGGCCGCCATCGGCACCGCGGACACGCCGGCCGAACCGATAAGCGGATTTACCTTACCTCCGGAGAGCTTATACATAAGCTTTCCGACAAGCAGTCCGCCCACGGTGGACAGTGCAAAGGCCACAAGGCCCAAGACAATAATCATGAAGGTCTGCGCGCTCAGGAAGCGCGAGGCCACTGTGGTCGCGCCTACGCTTATGCCGAGGAACAGCGTCACGATGTTCATCAGCGCGTTCTGCGCGGTGTCGCTCAGGCGCTCTGTTACTCCGGTCTCACGCAGCAGGTTGCCGAACATAAGGCAGCCGATAAGCGGCGCAGTGGATGGAATGAGCAGAATGACGAAGGTAGCAACTACAATGGGGAATACAATCTTCTCCGCCTTGGAGACCTCGCGGGCCTGCTCCATCTTCACTTTGCGCTCCTTCTCCGTGGTAAGCAGACGCATTATAGGCGGCTGGATAAGCGGAATGAGCGCCATGTATGAGTACGCGGCGATGGCGATGGGCCCTAACAAGTGCGGGGCCAACAGTCCCGTTGTATAAATCGCCGTTGGCCCGTCGGCGCCTCCGATAATGCCTATTGAGCCCGCCTCCGGCCCGGTAAAGCCCATGCACACGGCGCCAAACATTGCAAGAAAGACGCCCAGCTGCGCTGACGCACCCAACAGAAGCGACGACGGCCTTGCAATCAGCGGACCGAAGTCCGTCATCGCACCGACGCCGATGAAAATAAGGCAGGGATAGATACCGGCCTTGACGCCGATATAGAGTATGTCAAGCAATCCTCCGTAGTGAATAATATCCGTGAAGGACAGTTCCTCGATTATCTCCGGCTCCTTCGCGTCGGCGGGAAGATTTGCAAGGTATTCTTCCACGCTTATTTCTCTGCTGCTGTCGTCAGTAATTTCATAGAGTATTGCGTCGTTCGCTGCGTCATAGGGGCAGCCGTATACATAGGCGTCCCACATTGGCATGTGGTACAATCCCGCGCCGGGTATGTTTGTCAGCAGGGCGCCGAACGCGATACCCACAAGCAGCAGCGGCTCGAACTTCTTGTGGATGCCTAAGTACAGCAGCACACATGAGAAGGCAATCATCACCAAGTACTTCCAGCCTCCGGAGGACAGGAACCCGGCGAAGCCGGACTCATTGACCAGCTTGGACAGGGTTTGTAAGATATCCATACAGCCGCCTCCTTATGCCAGGATGAGCAGGGGCGCACCTGTGTCCACACTG
>CATJWG010000254.1 GCA_949744165.1 uncultured Eubacteriales bacterium
GAACGAGGAAGAACATGAAAAATTAAAGCAGTGTGCCGCCGCTTGCGGTCTGTCAACAGCAGAATTTATGCGCCAGTTATGCAAGGGAAACGCCCCTCAGCCACAGCCTAAAACCGAGTTTTGGGAACTGTTAAACAAGCTCTATGAAGTGCATGACAATTTCAAAAAGTGTGTTCCATACTATCCAACCGTCTCCGAAATCTGTAAGGGGATTGAGGATTTTATCTTAGAACTGCAACAAAAAACAACTCTCCCACAACGATTTAGCGTAGAAGAATTGACGGAACAGGGGGCGGTCTGATATGGCGACAACGAGCTTATGGCATATCAAAGGGCGGATGAAAGACCTCATTGATTATGTGGAAAATCCAGAAAAGACCGTGCCGAAGGAAGATATGCAGAACTTCTTTGACGTGTTCTCCTAGTTTGTGTTGACGAAGTGCGCTCGATAGAGTAAACTTGTACGTAAACTCCATAAACTAACTGAAATGGGGTTCGGAGGCTAAAACAGGAAAGGAAAGATGAGAAACTTGAAAAGATTTCGCTGGGACAAAAAATATCTCTATTGGGGAATTACAGCCTTTCTGGTTGTGGCAGCCTCAATAATTTTCTATATTTTGCTTACGCGACTGGAGTCGTTCAAAGCCAGCCTTGGCTCACTGGTGACAATACTGAGTCCTTTTATCTGGGGGCTTGTGATTGCGTACCTGCTTTGTCCTTTGATGAACATACTTCAGCGCTCGGTTTTTACTCCGCTCGGAGGGCTGATATTTCGTGGGAAGGAGAACGAGCGGCAGCGCATATTCAAGTTTGCAAGGGGTTTTGCCGTTTTTTTCTCAATCATAGTTCTTTTCGTGGTGGTTATTGCGCTTATATGGCTGGTGGCGCCGCGTCTATATTTCAGCCTTGAGAGTATTGTGGTCAACAGCTCGGAGTATCTGAAAAATGGATATGACTGGCTGGATCGCCTGTTTGTGGACTATCCCGAGATTGAAAGTACAATTTCATCCATGTTCGGCAATGTGTCCGAGGGAATATTCGACTGGCTGAAAAACATTATTCTGCCGCAGATAAACAGTCTTCTTGGAGACGTGACCAGTGGTGTTATAACTGCGCTTAAGGGTATATATAACATCCTAATAGGAGTAATCGTGTCGATATACGTGCTTTATAACAAGGAGCTTTTTGGCTCGCATGTCAGAAAGCTTGTGTACTGTGTATTTTCTATTGAGGCTGCCGAGAAAATAATCAAAGCAGTGGACTTTATCGACGAGGTTTTTATCGGTTTTCTCTCCGGTAAGATACTCGACAGTCTTATAATCGGCGTTATCTGCTATGCCGGTTGCCTGTTGCTGAGGATGCCATATGCGTTGTTGATTGCTTGTATCATTGGAATTACAAACATTATACCGTTTTTCGGACCGTTTATCGGCGCGATACCTTCCGCGATTATCATACTCATGGAGTCGCCGTTGCAGTGCCTCGTATTCGTTATCTTTGTTCTTGTTCTGCAGCAGTTTGACGGTAATATACTCGGGCCGAAGATTCTCGGCAGTTCTGTTGGTATAAATGGATTCTGGATAATGTTCTCTATTATCGTAGGGGCTGGTCTTTTCGGCTTTGCCGGAATGCTTTTGGGAGTACCGGTGTTCGTCGTGCTCTACACCGGACTGACGGGTATGGTAAACCGAAAGCTCAAGCGCAGTGGACTTTCTACAGACGGCGATTATTACATGGGGCTTGATTATATAAGCTCGGAGACGGGAGAGGCTGTGCGCAAGGAGGAAAACCGCCGGCGTACGGGGAAAAAGAAATCGTGGTTCAAAAAAAGAACCGGAAGCGGAAAAGCCGCTTCCGGAACAGATAAGACTGCTGTATCCGATAACGCAGGGCAGGATAAATCAGGTGAGGCGGATAAAACCTCTGGCGACGGCTCCGACGTCAGCGAAGGGAAGTCCTGAGACTCTCCCGCGCCGCCTTAACGCCGTTGCATAGCGCTTCAATATCCGTGCGGACTGTAAAGCGCGAGAGGCTCACACGTATGGCAGAGTCGATAACCGTGCTTTTCAGACCAATCGCCTCAAGCACATGGCTGCGACCGCCCTTTTTGCATGCAGAGCTTTTCGAGACAAAAATGTCTCTGTCCTCGAGGAAATTCATCATAACTTCGCTTCGGTAGCCGGGTATTGAAAAGCTGAGTATGTGCGGCGCACCTCCACCGATAATTATAAGACTACTGTTTTCGGCGGTGAGCCGGCGCACGGCGTATTCGCGCAGCGCGGACATCTGCCTAACGTATTGCTCAATGCCGTTGTTTGCGGCCTGCGAGGCCGCGCCGAAGGCGGCAATCTGAGGCAGAGGCTCGGTGCCGGCACGCTTTCCGCTCTCCTGTGCTCCTCCGTGTATGTACGGCGGCAGGTTCAGACCGCGGCGGACATACAGCGCGCCGATGCCCTTGGGAGCGTGTATTTTGTGGCCGCTTATGCTTATCATGTCAGCGCCGAGCGTTCTTGCCGAGAGTGGGACCTTCATAAATCCCTGCACTGCGTCGGTGTGAATAATCGCACGTGGCGTGCGCTCGTGTACCGCTCGGGCTATGCTGGCGATATCGGTCACGGCGCCGGTCTCATTGTTGACCAGCATCAGGCTTATAAGAGCCGTGTCCTCTCTGAGTGCGTCGAGCACAGCTTCAACGCTCACGCTGCCGTCGGCGTTGGGGGACAGGTATGTTACCTCCCATCCGGTAGACTCCAGAAAGGCTGCGGATTTTAAAACCGCGTCATGCTCTACTCTGGAGGTTATGATATGATGCCCCGCGCGGCTGTACTGTGCGCCGTTTATGATGGCCCAGTTGTCGCTCTCGGATCCGCACGAGGTAAAATAAAGCTGCGCACTGTCACAGCCGAGAGCCTTTGCCACGCTTGCACGAGAACTGTCAAGTAATTTTTTTGCCTCCCTGCCCAGACGGTGGGTTGAGCTCGGGTTGCCGTAACTGACGGTCATGGCGTTTAACGCCGCATCTGCCGCCTCAGGACAGACCTGCGTTGTGGCCGCATTGTCGAGATAAACCATATTTTTCAACTCCGGATTTGATTTCTCAGATATTGTACAACAAATTTTTCCACAAAACAAGGACTAACGATATGAAGTACGCCATAGCGACGCTGGGATGCAAGGTTAACCAGCTTGAAACATATGCGACAGAGAAGATGCTCAAAGAGCTCGGACACGAAAGCACGGACAGCGGAGATGCGGACGTGGTGATAATAAACACCTGCGCGGTTACATCGGAGAGCGGGCGAAAGTCCCGGCAAGCGGTGCGGCGCATGAAAAAAGAAAACCCGGGTGCTCTCACGGTTGTGTGCGGCTGCTTTTCCCAGATAAGTCCTGAAACGCTGGACGAAATGGGGGTAGATATTATCTACGGAAGCGGAGCGCGCCGCGAGCTTGTAAATAGTATTGAAAGGCTTCTGCATGAGCGTGGGAGTATTAGAAGTGTAGACGACCCATTCCGCCGAGACAACTTTGAGACTCTGCCCGCCGGAGCGCCGGATGGACGCACGAGGGCGTACATAAAAATCCAGGACGGGTGCGACAATTTCTGTACCTATTGCGTGATACCCTACGCTCGCGGGCGCGTGCGCAGCATACCTGTTGACGAGGCAGCGCGGCAGGCCGCAGAGCTGGAGGCGGAGGGTTTTCGGGAGATAGTTGTCACAGGTATTGAGATTGCATCCTACGGCAAGGATTTCCGAAACGGGATTGGGCTTGCTGACGCAGTATGCGCTATCGCCGTATCCGCACCATCGGCGCGGATACGGCTCGGAAGCCTTGAGCCGACGGTTGTGACGGAGGAGTTCTGCCGCCGGCTGGCCAGTTGCGGGAATGTATGCGCACACTTCCACCTGTCGATGCAGAGCGGCTGCGACAGTGTTCTTGCGGCGATGCATCGCAAATATGACACGGCGAGGTTTACTCAAAGCGTTGAGCTGTTGCGCGTTTTTTTTCCGGGATGTGGTTTGACTGCCGATATGATATGCGGCTTTCCGGGAGAGACGGAGGCGGAACATGAAAGCTCGCTTAGCTTTATCGGCCACTGCGGCTTTTCGTCTATGCACATTTTCCCCTATTCTCCGCGGCCTGGAACAAGGGCCGCAGCGCTGTCAGGTCAGCTCACGCACACAGAAAAGGACGCGAGAGCGCATCAGGCCCAGCTTGTTGCTGAAAAGATGGAGTATGATTTTCTACGCGCGCAGGTAGGGAGGATACTTCCAGTGCTGTTTGAGACCGAGAGCGAAGGATTTTGGCATGGACACGCGGATAACTACTGCGAGGTTTGCGCTGAGGGGCAGTCGCTGCGCGGAATTGTGCGTAATGTTGCAATAACGCGCGTTGAGGACAAAAAGCTTATTGGAAATGTTATTTGATTTTGTAGGGGAAAAGAGGTAGAATATATTGGCATACCGAAAGGACGGCGCGTCCGCTTTTCGGCTTGCCTTATATTTTTACTCCGGAGAAGGAGATTGGGGGCTTACACCATGTCAAGAGAAAAAACCTATAATTTTGCGGCAGGTCCTTCAGTGTTGCCGACTGAGGTTTTAAAAACCGCGACATCAGAGCTGCTTGATTATCACGGCAGCGGAATGTCGGTTATGGAGATGAGTCACCGTTCTTCAATATATCAGGAGATTTTTGACGAGACGAAGGCCGAGGTAAGAAAACTGCTCAGGGTTCCTGACACGCACGAAATTCTTTTCCTTCAGGGAGGGGCGAGCACTCAGTTTTCAATGGTGCCGCTCAACCTTATGGGTGAGGAGGGCAGCGCCGACTACGCTGTAACCGGCAACTTTGCCGGCAGCGCCGCGAAGGAGGCGAAAAAATACGGCCGCGTGAATATAGCCGCAGATACGGGGGAAAGCAATCACACGCGCATACCAGAGCAGACGGAGCTGAAGCTGGACCAGAACGCGAAGTACTTTTACTACTGTGCAAACAATACAATTTACGGTACTGAGTGGAAATATGTTCCAGAGACGGGAAGCGTGCCCTTGGTGTGCGATATGTCCTCGAATATCATGACAAAGCCGGTTGACGTGTCAAAATACGGCATAATCTTCGCGGGCGCGCAGAAAAACATGGCTCCCGCTGGGGTGACAATGGTGATAATTGACCGTGCTTTGGCCGGCCGTGAATTGCCCTTTACGCCGCTTATGCTCAGCTATAAAACCATGATAGACAAGGATTCCATGTACAATACCCCCCCATGCTACAACATTTATATGCTTGGCTTGGTGATGAAGTGGCTGACAAAGCAGGGTGGAGTTGAAGAGATGGAAAAACGCAAGACCGAAAAGGCCGCTGTACTCTACGACTATCTGGATGAAAGCCGGCTTTTCAGGGGCTGTGCGCTCAAGCCGCACAGAAGCGACATGAATGTTACCTTCACAACAGGAGATAAGGAACTTGACGCTCGCTTTGCAAAGGAGGCGGCATCGGCCGGCTTCCTGAACGTGAAGGGCCACCGCCTTGTCGGCGGCATGAGAGCGTCGGTGTACAACGCGCAGTCAATGGAGGCCGTTGTGGCTCTGCGCGAATTTATGAAAGAATTTGAGGTAAAAAATCATGAATGATATAAAGGTAATTAATAATATTTCTGAAAGTGGACTGAATATTGTCACCAATGCCGGGTTTAATCTCTCAGAGGACCCCGAAAAGCCAATAGGCATATTCATGCGCAGCACGGATATAAATGACTATGAGTTCAACCCCGAGCTGCTGGCTATTTCCCGCAGCGGAGTGGGTGTGAACAATATTCCCGTCAAGCGCTGCACA
>CATJWG010000255.1 GCA_949744165.1 uncultured Eubacteriales bacterium
ATTGAGAATTCCGTTGAAGGTGTCGAGCTGCTCGAGCGCGGTATCCACGTTCACGCTCACACGGGCAGCAAGGGACACGGCGTCATCTATACTTCCGACGCTGGCATTTGACGCCACGCCGGCCAATGTATCGCTGAGATTTTGGAGCGTACCGGTAAGAGAGCGAAGGTCCTTCAACACCTCGCCAGCGGGTCCGGCAATAGCCCCAACGCTCTCGCTCACGCCGCCTATCGCGCCGTTGACCTTGTCGAGCTGGTCAAGCTGGTTCTCAATCTCGGTTCTGTTTGTATACAGATATACGAGCATCTGCGCCTGTTCCGCCGTTATAGCGCCCTGCTGCGCCATACCCATAACCGCCGCCGTAAATCCGGCCTCACCCGGATCTCCTCCAAGCTGCCCGCAAATCGCTTCCACCTGAGCGAGGCCGCTCCTGATTGCAGAAATCGCTATCGGGTTTCCGTCAGGGCCTGTTATCTCCGTTATCTCACCTATCTCCACACCCCCCAGTGCGCCTTCGAGCGTACCGAGACTGCCGTTCAAAGCCTCCAGCTCCTCGCTCATGCTCTTCATAACTTCGTCCAGCGCCCTGTTGTCGTCTCCGCCGTTCATAGCATCGTCTATGTCGTTCAGGTCACGGCTTATGCGCTCTAAAATCTTTTTCAGCTTCTCAACCTCGGGCCGCAGAGACTTGGTGTTGTCGTTCATCTCATTGAGCAGGTCCTTTGTCTCGCCCACCGCCTTTGCGGCGGTACCGAGATGTCCGGATATTGGATTCATTGCGTCCGTCAGCTCGCCTGCTGCCTCAAGGGCCGTGTCAACGCTGCTGTATACCTGATTCTTGCCGCCGGAGATAGTGCCGCGGGCGTTGTTCAGGCTGTCAAGGCCGTTAGCCGCAACATTGAGGTTGTCGCTCATGCCCTCCATAGAGTCGAGCACAATGTCAAGACTGTCGTTTATGGAGCGGTAGGAGTCCTCCGCCTCGGTTTTGGCTTCACGCAGCTCCGCCACCTGGTCAAGCTGTGCAAGCGTGGCCGGCATAGCCATGAAAATCATTCCGCCGTAGCTGAAATCGTCACTGCCTACGCTTATCGTGAAGTGCTGTTCCTCTCCGGGCAAAACGGCATAGATCACAGTGTACAGGTTACCTACAAGCTGAATCTGAGCGCCGGGGGCCTCGAGCGAGAGTATCTCGTCGCCGTTGAACATCGATGTGGCCATAAGAACCAGGTTATTGCGGCTGTACTCGCTGGCCTTCGGGTTTGGAACGGCGTCGAGCATTATCTCGACCACTCCCTTTTCACCGTAGAGCTCCTCCGCCGGCGTGGGCACGCCGTTGAGCTTGTAGCTCAGCGACAGTGTCCAAGGAAAATCCTCATAGGGCTGCTCGGTCTTGCCCTCGAAGTAGAAGCGGTCCGGCACGTTGCCGCTCAAATCAAAGCTTATCGTGTTGCCGTCCACCTTTGGCTGGCGGTCGTCGCTGAGGTTTACCACACAGCTGTAGCTGCCGTAGTCAGTTATTATTCCGCTGCCGTAGGTACGGTAGCTTTTGACAACGCTGCTGTCGGTCACGGCTCCGTAATAGTCAAGCGTTGCGTAATATGTCTCGTCACAGTCGGGCCTTATCTCCGCCGCTGATACGCCGCAGGTACATAGCCCCACGGTCATAACCGCGGTAAGCGTAAGTGCGAGCGAGCGCCTGGCTCGGCTTATAATTTTTTCTTTTATCGAATACACTCAAATACACCCCTTTTTATACATCAAACCTTTTCAGTTTCCGATATCTTTTCAGCCTCAGCCTTCCGTTTTTCCCTTGTCTTTTTTGTTTTGGAGGCCTTCCCCGCCTTCTCCGTTTCCGCGGCTTTCGCCACCTTGAGCTCCTTCATCGGTGCGGGTACGCGCCAGTGCAGGCTGGTTTTGTTTATCACCGGCTCACACACGTACAGAATCGCCGGCAGCAGGAACAGTATGCACAGTGCGGATATTACAGAGCCTCTGGCAAGCATGATGCATATGCTGCTGATAATCTCAATCTTTGAGATAAGCCCCACCCCGAGAGTGGCCAGAAACAGTACCATCGCACTGGTTATAATTGACGAGTCCGACGCGGAGGCGGCGGTGAGTATTGCCGCGGTGCGGTTTTCGCCTGCCTGCAGCTCCTCTCGGAAGCGGGTCGTCAGCAATATGGCGTAGTCAACCGTCGCTCCGAGCTGCACGCAACCGATAATAGTCGGTGCGACAAAGGGTACGGAGCCGCCGCCGAAGTAGGGAACGCTCTGGTTGACGAATATTGCCAGCTCTATTGCCGCGACAAGAATTACTGGCACGCTTATTGAGCGGAAGGTTATGGCGATGATAATGAATATCGCGGCAATCGAGATATAGCTTGTTACGCGGAAGTCGCTGTCGGCTATGTCAATAAGGTCCTTGGTCAGCGCTGCCTCTCCGGTCATACTCGCCTCGGGGTCGTAGCTTTTTAATATCGCGTTTATCTCGTCCACCTGCGCGCCGACCTCGTCGGAGGCAGTTTCGTAGGCGGAGTTTATCATGACTATCTGCATCCCGTCGCGCTTGACTACCTCGAGAATGTCCTGTGGCACAAAGAACTCGGGGACAGCGTTTGACATGAATTTGTCGTAAGCCACAACGGACTCTATGCCCTCTACCCGCTCAATCTCATCAAGCATGGCCTTAACCTGAAAATGCGGAAGGTCGTCGCGCATGACGATGAAGTGGCTGCTGGCCATGCCGAAATCGTCGCGCAGCTTGTTTGTCGCCACTATTGACGGCATATCCTGCGGCAGCGCCTCGTCAAGCTTGTAGTAAACCTCCGCGTGAGACTGGCCATATATCGCGGGGACAAAGGCCAACAGGAAAATTACCGGAAAAACAATCCTGTGACGGACCACAAAGCGGTTTATTTTGTTCAGATTTGGCATAAATACGCGGTGCCTGTGGCGGCGTATCGGCCCGTCGAACATCAGCAGCATTGAAGGCAGCACCACGACAACCGTCAGTACGCCGAGCACAACGCCCTTGGCCATAACAATTCCGATATCGCGCCCGAGCAGCAGGCGCATAAAGCACAGCGCCACAAAGCCGGCCACCGTGGTCAGCGAGCTGCTGAACAGCGAGGTGAACGCCGCCTTTATCGCCACGGCCATGGCGTCACGGTTATCGGCGTAGTTTTCCCGCTCCTCCTCATAACGGTGGTACAGGAAAATGGAATAGTCCATCGTCACGCCTAATTGCAGCACTGCCGCTATTGCTTTTGTGATGTACGATATCTCACCTAAAAATATGTTTGTGCCGAAATTGTACATTATCGCCATGCCGATGCTCGCCATAAAGGCCAACGGCAGCAGCCAGGACTCCATTGTAAGGCCCATAACCATAAGCGAGAGAACCACCGCCAACGCCACGTACTGCGGCAGTTCACGGTCAACCAGGTCCTTGGTATCCTTTATTACCACCGAGAAACCGGCCAGAAAGCATTTTTCGTTGCACCGCCGCCTCACCTGGCTTATCGCTTCCATGGTCTCCATGGAAGCTCCGGCGTTTTCGTACTGCACTATCATCATCGTGCCCCTGTCTGAGAAGAAAACATCGCGCAGCTCATCCG
>CATJWG010000256.1 GCA_949744165.1 uncultured Eubacteriales bacterium
CGAACAAGCGCAGGGTCGGCTTCCTGTTTCAGAACTATGCCCTGTGGCCGAACATGACCGTGTACCAGAACATCGCCTTCGGCCTTTCGAATATCCGTGAGCCCCGCCGTCTGAGCAGGCAGGAGATTGACGAAATTGTACACAGAGTGGCGCGGGTTGTAAAAATAAACGCTTTCATGGACCGCTACCCGGCCGAGCTGTCCGGCGGACAGCAGCAGCGCGTGGCGATAGCTCGCACGCTGGCCCCCGAGCCGGCCGTGCTGTTCATGGACGAGCCGCTGTCGAACCTCGACGCCAAGCTGCGCCTTGAGATGCGCTACGAGCTACAGCGACTGCATGTCGAGACGGGCTCGACCTTCGTGTACGCCACGCACGACCAGATGGAGGCCATGACGCTGGCAACGCAGATCTGCCTTATCAACAACGGCGTTTTGCAGCAGTACAATGCTCCGCTGACCGTCTACCACCGCCCGAACAACCTGTTTGTGGCCGACTTTGTGGGCAACCCGTCGATAAACTTTATTGAGGGCAAGGGGACCCAGCGTGCGGACGGTGCGATTGAGCTGACGGTACTGGGAGACAAAAAGGCGGTGTTTACGCCCGCCGAGCCTCTGGACCTGCCAGCGTGGTTTAAAAAGCGCGATGCCGAGGCCGATACCGAGGCTCAGAAGCACAGCAAAAAGGCCGCGGAAAAGGGCTTTGTCGAGAAAGGAAACAAGGACGAGACTTTTGTCTGCCACATCGATAAGGTCACGGACGAGGAGGATGTCCCGCCCCAGGCCGAATCGGTTATCACGAACGAGGACCTTGTAATCGGCCTGCGTCCGGAGTTTATCGACATTGTTGACGGCGGCGCGCTGGACGGCGAGATTTACGGCGCGATGCCGACCGGCATGGAGAGCACGATAAAGGTGCGTGTGGGAGACTACCTGCTCACCGGTGTGGTGTTCGGCAGCACGCTGTTCAAGATTGGCGAGAAGGTCAAGATGAACATCTCCGGAGGAAATATCCTGCTGTTTGACCGCAGGAGCGGCAGGAGGATTGCCGCGGGGACCCTGGAATTTTAAGAACTGAAAAAACACGGCGGCATGAAACCATGCCGCCGTGTTTTTTTCCGGTCACCGGATTGCGACGCGGGGAAAGCTTTTGCCGGCTGCCCGAGGCAGGAGAGAAGCACGGAGGCGGCTTATCTGCTCTCTCCTCCGTACAGACTGCAGTAATGCTCGTCATCAACCGGCTCCAGCCACTCGCTGGAGCAGTCCTCGCCGGGCGCTTCAAAGGCAACGTGGCTGAACCAACTGTCCGCGGCAGCGCCGTGCCAGTGCTTTACGCCTGCGGGGATATGGACAACGTCGCCGGGACGCAGGGGCCTTGCCTGCCGTCCCCACTCCTGATACCAGCCGGGGCCATCTGTACACAGCAATATCTGTCCTCCGCCGCTGGCGGCGTGGTGGATGTGCCAGTTGTTGCGGCAGCCGGGCTCGAAGGTCACATTGGCCAGGAAGATTGTCTTATTGGGGTCGGTGAGGGGGTTGAGATAGCTGTTTCCTGTAAAATACCGCGCATACGCATCGTTGGGACGACCCAGGCCGAACATCCCACCGTCCGCGCCGTGGTCGTCCTTATAGACCTCCACCGCCACGCGGAAAGCGGCCCAGGCGTTGGGCCAACCGGCATAGAAGGCAACGTGCGTGAGAATCTCCGCCATCTCAGATTTGGTGACGCCGTTATTTTTGGCGCCGAGCACGTGAAAGCGAAAGGAACTGTCCACCAGGCCCTTGCTCACCAGCACAGTGACGGTGAGAATGGAGCGCAGCTTAGGAGACAGGCCAGCCCTGTTCCAGACCTCGCCAAAGAGTATGTCGTCGTTGAGCTGCGCGAATTTGGGGGCAAAATCCCCAAGCTGCTCTCTGCCTGCGGTTTGCTTAATCATGCTGTAACTCTCCTTAGTCCTTATGTTGATTTTTCTGCTTTGGCTCAATGATACTTCTTATCTTGCAAAATAGCAAATATCTATGTAGAATGTATTTGCATATCATTTGGGAATATGTTGCACGGAGGGGTTACGATGATTGAAACACGGCTGCTGCAATATTTCCTGGCCGTGGCGGAGGAGCAGAGCATTACAAGGGCGGCTGAGTATCTGCATATCGCGCAGCCGACTCTCTCCAAGCAGATGATGGAGCTGGAGGCGTCTCTTGGGGCACAGCTTCTTGTGCGCGGCAGGAAAAAAATTACGCTGACAGAGGAGGGAGCCTACCTACGCGCCCGCGCACAGGAGATTGTCGCGCTGATGGAAACGACGGAGGCCTCTTTCCAAAAGCGGGAGGAGTTTATCACAGGGGATGTGTTTATCGGCTGCGGGGAGTACCGCAGCATCTATCCCATTATGCAGATGATACAGGGCATTAAGCAGGAGTATCCGGAAATCAAATTTCACTTTTTCAGCGGAAATGCAGATGCAATTACGGAGCGGCTGGACAAGGGACTTCTGGACGTGGGCATTCTGCTGGATCCGGAGGCCAGCCAGCGGTATGAGTATCAGAAGCTGCCGTTTAAGGAAGCTTGGGGCGTGCTTATGCGGAAGGATTCTCCTCTTGCCCGGCGTGAGTGTCTGGATATCGGGGAATTGCCCTTCCTGCCGCTGCTGATGCCGAGCCAGACCTCCCACAGCAACCGGATTGCAAATTTTTTCTCCGACTCCATGGCTGCTCCCAATGTGGTTGCCACCTATAACCTTATTTATAACGCCGGATTGATGGTGGAGGCGGGGCTGGGCTATGCCCTGTGCATCGACGGGCTCATCAACACAGCGGGGGAGCACCCACTGACCTTCCGGCCCCTGGCGCCGCATATGGAGTCTGATGTCTATCTGCTCTCGAAAAAATACCAGGTGTTCTCAAAAGCGGTCAAGCTGTTTATGAGCCGGCTGCGGGAGGTATGCCGGTAAAATAACTGAAACGCAGGTAAAGGAAGCGAACCGGGCTTAACCGGTTCGCTTCCTTTGTGCCTGTGGGATGTTCGGGAAATTATGACGCGGGACATGAGGGCCGACAAGCTGTAGAATCAAAAATAAAAAACCAGAACAGGGAGTGAGCACGGTGGGAAAAAACACATATGGATACATTCGGGTGTCTACCAGGGAACAGAATGAGGACAGACAGCTTGTTGCCATGCGCGAAATGGACGTGCCGGAGAAAAATCTTTTTACGGACAGGCAGTCCGGAAGGGACTTTGAGCGGCCGCAATATAAAAGGCTGGTCCGGCGGCTGCGGGCGGGCGACCTGCTGTACATAAAAAGTATCGACCGTCTGGGGCGGGATTACGGAGAAATACTCGAGCAGTGGAGGGTGCTGACCAGGGAAAAGGGCGTGGACATCTGTGTGCTGGACATGCCGCTTTTGGATACGCGCAGGGGCAAGGACCTGATGGGGACGTTTCTGAGCGACATAGTTTTGCAGGTACTGTCGTTTGTCGCGGAGAACGAGCGCAGCAACATCCGTCAGCGGCAGGCGGAGGGAATCGCGGCGGCAAAGGCGCGGGGCGTAAAGTTCGGCCGTCCGCCGCGGCCCGTGACAGAGGACTTCTTGAAAGCCTGCACAGACTGGAAAGACAAAAAAATGACGTTGCGCCAGGCAGCGCGCTTCTGCGCCATGCCAGTCACAACGTTTTATGAAAAAGCCGTTCAATTTGAACAATCTGATTAAACGTTGACTCTTTCAGAAAGGTGTACTTTTCAGAATAAAAAATTTTTTGCTCCAAATGCTTAATTTTCCTGAGACTGATGCCGATATGTAGGGTGTAAGCGATTGAAAAAACCACCAGTCAGTCTGTTCGGAAAAGTACACTTTTCCGAGCAAATGAGAAAGGGTGTGCCGGTAAATGGCGGCTGACAGACCGGAGAGGCGGCAGCCGCAGGACGGGAAAGCAAAGCAGTACAACGTATTGAAATTCCGTCTGTACCCGACGCAGGAACAGGCCGGGCAGATAGAAAAAACTTTCGGCTGCTGCCGCTACCTGTGGAACAAAATGCTTGCCGACGTACAGGAATTCTACGCCGCGACGGATATGCACTTTATTCCAACGCCGGCGAAGTACAAGAAGGAAGCTCCTTTTCTCTGCGATGTAGACAGCCAGCCGCTGTGCAACGTGCACCAGAATCTCCGCAGGGCGTTTATGGATTTTTTCCGTGCCCCCGAAAGCTTTGGCTATCCGCAGTTCAAGACAAAAAAGTCCGGGCGGGATTCGTACATGGTGTACTGCCGGCAGTACCGGACAGGACCGTCAATCTACCTGACCGGAAGCGGAATCCAGATGCCAAGGCTGGGGCTGGTGCCCGCCAACATCCACAAAAAGCCTCTGCACTGGTGGTCGCTGAGATTTGTGACCATAAGCAAAACAGCCTCGGGCAAGTATATGTGCGCCGCAACCTTTGGCTGCGGCGTCAGGGAATCGGAGAGGCTGACGCCCGCGAGGGAGAGAACCCTTGGCCTGAATTTCTCGCTGAAGCGGTTCTACGTGGACAGTGAGGGGAGAAGTCCGGAGCTGCCGGGAATCGGCGCATCGCGGGAAAAGCTCGCGCGGATGCAGCAGAAGCTCTCGCGCATGGAGCCAGGCTCCAATAATTACGATCAGCAGCTTCAGAAAATACGCCTTGAGCACGAGCACATTGCCAATCAGCGCCGTGACTTCATCCACAAGGAGAGCAGGCGGATAGCCAACGCCTGGGACGCCGTGTGCGTGAGGGATACCGACTTGGTGGAGCTGTCGCAGAAGCTGCGGCAGGGCGGCGTGATGGACTACGGCTTCGGCGCTTTTCGCGGCTGCCTGAAATACAAGCTCGAGCGCCAGGGAAAGGCGTACATCGTTTTAGACCGTCTGTTCCCGGCGGCGAAAACCTGCAATGAGTGCGGGTATGTCAACGGGGAGCTGGACAGCCACAGGAAAAGCTGGACCTGCCCGGGCTGCGGCGCGCAGCTCGCCCGCGAGATAAACACCGCGCGGAACATTCGGGACATGGGGCTTGAGCAATATCTCACTCAAATGGAAAATTCGTGAGCCTTGCCGCTTGCGGTGATGACTTCCGGTAGGGACGCCGGAGAATGCCCATGAACGCGGGCGTTGATTGGATGAGCAAAGCGGTTTGCCTATCCAATCAGCGCCTGACAAGTGGGAAAAAGAGAGGGCAACCCTGCGCCCTGCGGGCGAGCCCGAAGCCTCTGACAGAGGTGGTCCACTCAGCACAATATTAGCACTGTTAATGCAGAAGGCCGGCCGACAGGACAGCGGCTGGGAGAGCTTAAGGAGACAGAGGCCATGCTTTGCATTTCACTTATGCCGGGAGAATATTTCACCGTCGGCGGCAGCACCGTGATACAGTTCGACCGCCTGAGCGGCGAACGGGTACACCTGACGATACACGCGCCGCGTGAGGTACAGGTGCTCAGGGGAGAGGTGCTTGAGCGCAACGGCGGGAAGCGTCCGGACTGCGTGATGCCGGTATCCCCGCGCTATGTGCGCCAGCTTCCGTGGGACCACGGAAAGAAAAAAGCGCTCGCGGAGCTGAGGCAGACGCTTGAGAGCATGGACGACACGCCTGAGACGCAGTCAATACGCGAAAGTCTGGAGCGTATTTTTCCGCGGCAGACGTAATTTCGTTTTCAATCCGGCCTTGCAAACCGGTTGAAATAGCCAGCGTGCCGGACTGTTACCGTGTCCAAAGGCCACGGACCGGAACGGTGAGGCGCAAAAACAAATGACCGGA
>CATJWG010000257.1 GCA_949744165.1 uncultured Eubacteriales bacterium
AGCTCTATCAACCCGAGCGCGAGCGTTGGTATGTCAAAGCTCCCGCCTTTTCCTTTTCCAAGCTTAGAGGGTTGGACGCATATCTCTCTCCCGAAATGAAGTCCACAGGCGAGGCTATCGGCTATGACGATAAGATTACGCGCGCGCTGTACAAGGCCCTTCAGGCCAGCGGTACCAATCTTGTCAATTACGGCACAATTTTCGTGACTATCGCCGACGCGGACAAGGAGGAGGCCCTGCCACTTATACGCCGGTTCTACGATATGGGCTTTAATATTGAGGCTACGCGCGGCACAGCCAGCTTCCTCAAGGACCATGGTATACGTACGCGCATACGCAAAAAGATAAGCGAAGGCAGCGAGGAAATTCTTGATTCAATCCGTCAGGGCTATGTAAGCTACATTATCAATACCCGCGATGTCAGCTCCTCCGGCGTGTTTTCCGACGGTTACCAGATACGCCAGTGCGCCTCAGAAAACAATGTAACCACCTTCACCGCTCTTGACACGGTCAAGGCGGTGCTTGACGTGCTTGAGGAGACGACAATGAGGGTCTCCACAATTTGAGGGCTGTTAAGGATGACACAGGAAATTTTTGAGATAACTGAAAACTGTCTTATAGCGCGCGGTATATACCGTCTGCACTTGCTTGGCAACACCACGTCCATGGGCGCGCAGGGCCAGTTTGTCAACATCAGGCTTGAGGGCAAATTTCTTCGCAGGCCAATATCCGTATGCTGTTACGATAATGAATCTATAACACTGATATACAAAACCGTTGGAGCGGGCACTTGTCAGCTTGCCTCTATGCATGCGGGCGAAAAGCTGGACCTGCTTGTCGGCCTCGGCAATGGATTTGACACAGCAAAAAGCGGCCCTTCTCCCCTGCTTATCGGAGGAGGAGTCGGTGCTGCGCCGATATACGGGCTCTGCCGCGATTTAACCGCGCAGGGGAAGAATGTGACCGTCGCACTTGGATTTAACAGTGCCGATGAGGCTTATTATGTCGACGAGTTTACCGCCACCGGCGCACAGGTGCTCCTTGCAACAGCAGACGGAAGCGCAGGAATACGCGGTTTTGTCACCGATGCGATGACAGGCCTTGAATACAGCTATTTTTACGCCTGCGGACCTATGCCGATGCTCGAGGCGGTAAACGCCGCGGTTAGTACGGACGGCCAGTTCAGCTTTGAAGAGCGCATGGGCTGCGGCTTTGGCGCGTGCATGGGCTGCTCCTGCAAAACTCTCACCGGCAGCAAGAGAATATGCAAAGACGGTCCCGTGCTCGAGAAAGGAGAGATCTTATGGCCGACACACGAGTGAGCCTCGCCGGCCTTGAGCTGGATAATCCCGTTATCCCCGCCAGCGGTACCTTCGGCTTTGGACATGAGTTTGCCGAGCTGTACGACTTGAATATTTTAGGCTCCATTGCTCTCAAAGGTACGACGCGCGAGCCCCGCTTCGGCAATCCCACACCGAGAATAGCCGAGTGCACTGCCGGAATGATAAACTCGGTTGGACTTCAAAACCCGGGAATCGAGCATGTAATAGCCCATGAGCTGCCGACGCTTGCAAGGGTGTTTCGCAAAAAGGTCATCGCCAACATCGGCGGCTTTTCAGTGGATGAGTTCACATACTGCTGCGCACTTGCCGACAAACAAGGGCAGATAGGCATAATTGAGCTTAACATAAGCTGTCCCAATCTGCATTGCGGAGGCATGAATTTCGCCGCAGCTCCAGACTCCGCGTACAAGGTAGTCGCGGCGGTGCGCAAGGTCACGGCAAAGCCGCTTTTTGCCAAGCTTTCCCCCAACGTCACGGACATCGCGGAGATTGCCCGCGCCTGCGAGGACGCAGGTGCAGACGGCATATGTCTTATCAATACTCTGCTTGGTATGCGCATTGACCTGCGCAGCCAAAAGCCTGTAATCTCCAATAAAATGGGTGGCTTTTCGGGACCGGCCATCCTACCTGTCGCGCTGCGCGCGGTGTATCAGGTCTATGAGGCTGTAAGTGTGCCGCTAATCGGTGTTGGCGGAGTTTCAAGCGCGCAGGACGTTATTGAAATGATGCTTGCCGGGGCTACAGCTGTCGAGGTCGGTGCGGCCAATCTCACGCAGCCGTACATTTGCAGGGATATAATCGAGGCCCTGCCGCATGTCATGGACAGCTACGGCATCGGCAGCCTCAGTGAAATAATAGGAAAGGCACATTGAATATGGGAAAAGACGTTATAATTGCCTGCGATTTTGCTGGCAGGAATGAGACGCTGGACTTTCTCGGTCTCTTTGTCGGAAAAAAGCCCTTTGTGAAGATTGGCATGGAGCTTTTTTATGCCGTGGGACCGGAGATTGTGTGCGAGATTAAAAATCGCGGACATAAGATTTTTCTTGACCTTAAACTGCATGACATACCCAATACCGTCGGCAAGGCCATGAAAGTGCTCTCGAACCTAAACGTGGACATGTGTAACCTCCATGCCTCCGGTTGCTCGGAGATGATGCGTGCGGCACTCAGCGGTCTGACGAGGCCGGACGGAACTCGCCCATTACTCATAGCGGTGACGCAGCTCACCTCCATAACGCCGCAGATGCTCAAAACCGAGCTGCTTATAAACAGCAGCATGAATGATACCGTTATAAGCTACGCAAAAAATGCCGCGGCTTGCGGACTGGACGGTGTGGTCTGTTCCCCGCTTGAGGCGGGAGTGGTTCACAATGCTTGCGGGACGCAGTTCATCACTGTAACGCCCGGCGTGCGCTTTGCTGGCGGTGATGTTGGCGACCAGGCGCGAGTAACCACCCCAGAGCGTGCCAGGGAGCTTGGCTCGGACTACATCGTTGTGGGCCGTCCGATAACCGCATCTGACAACCCTGTCTCAGCATATGAGCGCTGTATAAAAGACTTTGTTTCGGAGGTATGAAAATGCGTGAATTGATTGCAAAGGGTCTGCTCTCCATCGGCGCGGTGTTTTTCCGGCCGGATGAGCCCTTTTCCTGGGCAAGCGGCATAAAAAGCCCCGTATATTGCGACAACCGTCTTACGCTGACCTCGCCCAAGGTGAGGAGCGACGTGGAAAACGCGCTTGTTGAAACAGTTAAAAAATACTACCCCAAAACCGAGGTGCTTATGGGTACCTCCACTGCCGGCATTGCCCACGCGGCCATTGTTGGGCATATTATGGGCCTGCCCATGGGTTACGTCAGAAGCGGAGCCAAGGACCACGGCCGTCAGAACCAGATTGAGGGAAGGCTCGAGCGTGGGCAGAAGGTCGTCGTCATTGAGGACCTTATTTCCACTGCCGGCAGCGTGCTTGAGGTCGTTGAGGTGCTGCGCGAGGCTGGAGCCGAGGTGCTGGGAGTGGCAAGCATATTCACCTACGGCATGAAAAAGGGCCTTGACCGCCTTGAAAATGCGCACGTTGAAAACCACAGCCTCACTGACTTTGACACCATTGCCGCAGTTGCCGCAAATCATGGCTATATCGCCGAGAGCGACCTTGAGCGCCTTATCGCTTTCCGTAACAATCCCTCTGACGAAAGCTGGATAACGAAATAAATTCAGGAAGGGAGACAACGCCATGAGAAGCCTCATAGACATCTGCGACCTGTCACGGGAGGAGATAGACTCCCTGCTTGACACGGCAAACGATATAATCGCCCATCCCGAAGTCTACAGCGAGAAATGCCGTGGCAAAAAGCTCGCCACGCTGTTTTTTGAGCCGTCCACACGCACACGTCTGAGCTTTGAGGCGGCAATGTACGAGCTCGGCGGAAATGTTTTGGGCTTTTCTGAAGCGCAGAGCAGCTCCGCGAGTAAGGGCGAGAGTGTGGCCGACACTGCCCGTGTGGTGAGCTGCTACGCCGACATTATTGCCATGCGCCACCCAAAGGAGGGCGCGCCGCTTGTGGCTTCAATGCACGCGTCGGTGCCGATAATAAACGCCGGAGACGGCGGTCACAACCATCCCACCCAGACATTGGCCGACCTGCTGACAATAAAGCGTGAAAAAGGCAGTTTCGACGGGCTGACTCTCGGCTTCTGTGGGGACCTCAAGTTTGGCCGCACGGTACACTCACTTATAGCGGCCATGTCGCGGTATAATGGCATCCGCGTCATACTCATATCGCCCCAGGAGCTGAAGCTTCCCAGCTATGTCCAGCGTGACATATTGCAGAAAAACGGTATTCCCTACTCTCAGACAACAGACTTCGAGTCGGTTATTGACTCCCTGGACATTTTATACATGACCCGTGTGCAGCGCGAGCGCTTTTTCAGTGAGGAAGAATATCTCCGCCTAAAGGACAGCTACATTCTCACTCCCGAAAAGCTGAGAAGGGCAAAGGACGACCTGTGCGTAATGCACCCCCTGCCACGTGTAAACGAGATATCTACCGCGATTGACGACGACCCGCGCGCATGCTATTTCAAACAGGTTTTGTACGGAAAATACATGCGCATGGCGCTGATACTGATGCTGTTAGGGGTGAAGTGAATGAATATCGACTCGATAAAGGACGGTATAGTTATCGACCATATCCAATCCGGCAAGAGCATGGAAATCTACCGCCTGCTGGATCTGGAAAAGCTTGACTGCCAGATAGCAATAATCAAAAACGCGGTCAGCCGCAAGATGGGACGCAAGGACATCATAAAGATTGATGCGGCCATTGAACTGGACTTCGACCTTCTCGGCTACGTGGCGCCCGGCGTGACCATAGATATCATTCGCGGAGGCAAGCTTGTGGAGAAAAAGACGCCTGAGCTTCCGGAAAAAATAATCGGCGTGATACGCTGCAAAAATCCCCGCTGTATCTCAACAACCGAGCAGGAGTTGCCGCAGGTGTTCCGCCTTGCCGCCCGCGACCGCCGGATTTATCGCTGCCTGTATTGCGAGAGCATGTCAAAATAAAAAACTGCAAATCA
>CATJWG010000258.1 GCA_949744165.1 uncultured Eubacteriales bacterium
GAAAATTGCACTTTGCAGGTATATATCAAAAAATGTACCTGTTGATAAATGGTTTAGGCAACGTTTAAGGGGAGGTGGGAAAGCTTGCACGTGTATATTGTGCATAGCAGTGCAAAAAAATTTAAGTTGGAGAATTTGCGGCGTCAAGCCTGTTTCCGACAAAATACGGAGGATGGGAAAAGAAAGGAAAGAAAAATGAAGAGAATAACGGCGATAATTTTATCTTTTGTAATGCTCTTTGCTTTCGCCGCGTGCGGTGACACAAAGGCCGGAGATACAGACAACAAAGTTCCGGAAACCAATCAGGGCAAAAGCGGACAGCCTGGCGGAAATAGCGCAGACAATAACAAAGACGGCCTGAACGTGGAATCCATAGACCTGATGAACCTGTCCGAGGACATGCTCAAGATTGCCGGGGGAGCCTCCGGCGGAATGTACTATACCCTGAGCACGGCTGTGGCGCAGCTTATTGAGTCGAATACAAATATTCGTCTTCAGGTCGAAGCGACCGAAGGCGGCAGCGCCAACGTCTCACAGGTGAGCGGGAATCCGCTGATAATCGGAATGACAAGCACTCCGCTTGTTTACGAGGGCGCTCACCAGACGGGATGGGCAAAGGACGCGACCGCTCCGGTGGACGGAATTGCCGCTCTGTTTCCCTGCTATCCGAGCGCTTTCGGCTGCTACGCGCTGGCATCGAGCGGCATTGAAACAATAGACGACCTTGATGGCAAAACCGTCTGCCTTGGGCCTGCCGGCAGCAGCTATGACTGGCAGCTAAAGATTTATGATGCCTGCGGAATCAGCATAAATCCCGTGTCACTGGCTTGGTCGGACGCTGTGAGCAGTCTCAAGGACGGCACTATTGACGCATGCAGCTTTTCGGGCGCGCACCCCTTTGCCTCCTGTACCGAGATACAGCTTACAAACGAGGTCAACTTTATCCAGATTCCAGATGAGGTGCTGGAAAAGCTGCTTGAAAACGACCCGACGCGGCCTATAGTCACTATTGACGCAGGCACCTACACCTATATGACCGAGGATTACAGGACTCTTTGCGAGTACAGCTTCTTCATGTGCAATGAGGACCTTCCCGAGGATGCGGCATACGCGATAACCAAGCTGGCCATTGAAAACTCCGAGATTCTGAATTTGGCCGTGGCCGCAGCAAAGGACATTACGCCCGATAAGTTAGATAATATTACCACCGCAAAGCTGCACCCTGGAGCTTACCGCTATTATCAGGAGATAGGAGTGGATGTGCCGGAGACTATGATACCTTGAGGCGGATATAGCGGCGTGAGCCGTCGGTAAAGGCGGCTCACGCATGGAGAAAGGACAATACTATGGCTGAGAAAAAGTCTCGGCGGGTGACCGTGACCACAATTATATGTGCGGTCGGAATAATGTGGTTTATATATGCACTATGCTTTACCGCCACGTCTCCGAGCATACTGCGTCCGGTGTTTGTCATGTTCATCATTGTGCTCGGACTGCTGCTGGGTCCGCGGCCTGGGAAAAGCAGAGCGGTGAAGGGCGTGTTTCTGGTGATTGACTGTATTTTTACCGCTCTGGTTATTGCCTCGACAGTATATATCATTATAGACCAGGATGCCTGGGTGATGAGAGCCGCGCTTGGACACAACGGGCTCGACCTGTTTTTCTCCGTGGTGACAGTAATAGCCGTACTGGAACTGACTCGGTGCACCATAGGCTATCCGCTTGTGATACTGGCCCTGCTGTCGATGGCCTATGCCTACTTTGCCGGGAAACTGCCAGGGATCTTCCGTATTTTCCCGTACAGTCTCAAGGAGATTTTCAACCAGTTTTACGGCACGGGCGACGGACTTTTTGCCTGCGCAGTTGAATCAGTGGCGTCCATAGGGGGACAGATAATGCCGCCGGTCATGGCGTCTGCGGCTTTTCTTGCGTCTGACCTGATGGGCATACCCTACGGAAAGCTGATAATCCACGCCATAGTGCCGGCGGTAATATATTATTGGAGCCTTTATCTCACGCTTGACCTTGAGGCGGGACGGCTTGGAATGCGTCCCGCCCCAGAGGAGCGGCCAGAGGGAAAGCGTGTACTAAGGGAGTTGTATCTCCTGCTGCCGCTGGTAATAATAATTTTTGAGATGTGTATCCTTGGCCGCAGTCCGCTGCGCACCGCGGCGATAGCTCTGCTCGGAGGCTTTGTGATAACGGAGATAAATCCAGCGACAAGACTTGCGCCTCTGGCCTTTATAAAGCGCATAGCTTACTCGGCATATAAGTGCTGCAAAACCCTCATGCCAATCGGCGGGGCATTTATCTGTGCCAGCCTTGTGGTTGCCATGCTCAACCTTACGGGATTGGGAATAAAGCTCTCTTCTCTGATTCTCAGTGCGGCTGATGGCAGGCTGCTGCTGGCGCTGTTGCTCACGATGCTCATAACCATAATTTTGGGCATGGGCCTGCCGGTGGCCGCGTCGTATGTTATCGCGGCGAGCGTATGCGCGCCCTCGCTTGTCCAAATGGGGATTCCGATGGTGGCGGCACATATGTTTATCCTGCATTTTGCGAGTCTGTCGTGTATAACGCCGCCGGTGGCTCTTGCGGCGTATACGGCGGCAGGAATAGCTGGAGAAAAGCCATTGGTAGTGGCGGTAACGGCTTGCCTCATAGGGCTGTGTGCGTTCTTTGTGCCCTACTGCTTCGTGTTTGGCACCGATTTACTGCTGCTCAACGGAGTGGCGAGCGCACTGCTGGCGGTTGTACCGGCACTGGTCGGCTGTGTCGGCGTGGTGTTGTGCGTTATCGGCTGGTGTACATATCCAATGCTGTGGATTTTCCGCTCGTGCTGTCTGGCGGGCGGCGTGTGTATGCTCATGTTGGGCACGCTGACCGACGTGATAGGCCTGCTCCTCATAATCGTGGCGCTGGCAGTGCATTATGTTATAGGCAGAAAAAATACGGCCCGCGCCGTCTGTTCAGCAGAGACTTGAGGAGATAGACGGACTCAATTCTTTCTAAAAAGAACTTCTATGGTAATTTGGCTCCCCGAAATCGAAAGATTGCGGGGAGCCTTGTGCGTGTAATGTAAACTTACTTTGGTGGAGGATTGGCTCCGGCGCCTGTGACACGACCGAAATAATCTATCATATAACTTAAAAACTGCCGCAGCTCCGGTGTCTCGGAGTTTTTTCTTGTTATAAAGGAGTTGGCAATATGTATCTCGGGAGTAACAGGCAGAGCACGAGTGTTTTTGGTGAAGTGCGTTATCACATGATAGTAGCTTTCGCGCAGGAGTATGCTTGCCGCGCCGTAATCTATAAGACTGGCGATGACGTTGTTTTCCTGACTGAAGAAAATGTTGTTAGGCTGGAATCCGGTGTCAAGGCACAGGCGGCTGATCAGAGAGGTAAACGGGTCATACTCTCCCGCGGCGATATAGCGTAAGTCGCGGAGCTGCTGCATAGTTACGCTGTCCTGCTGTGCGAGCGGGCTGTCCGCACAGGTGAGCAGCATCAGACGGCTGTAATAGCTGATGGTATAGTATTTCATGTCTGGATAGCGGCGGCTGTGAAAAAGCAAGCCGATGTCTATGCTGCCGGAGCGGAGCTGTTCGAGCAGATCAAGTCCGTCGGAAAAGCTGCGGAGGACAGCAGTTTGAGGACTTTCAGGAAAGGCCTCGGCGTAGGAGCTGGCACAGGCGAGAATGACGGAGCTGAAATTGCTTTTGCCGACCATGCCAATAGTCAGACGGGAGGATGAGCGCAGCTTGTATTCCTCCACCATTTGCTCAAGGCTTATGAGCTCAGCGCAGACTACGCGGGCCTGGCGATAAAATTCCTCTCCGAACTGTGTAGGACGGACGCCAAGCTGCGTGCGGTTGAGCAACTGCACGCCCAGAGTGCGCTCAAGCTTCTGTATGCCCTGGCCGAGTCCCTGGGCTGAGATAAACAGCTTTTTTGATGCCTCCTGAATACTGCCGCAATCGCATGAGGCGATGAAGTATTTCAGATATTCCGTATTCACAAGTCTCTGCCTCCTTACTTACGGTATGTCTACATTGTATCTGAACTGGCTGCCGCTGTCAATTAACAGGGGAACAGCCCGAAAATGCATAAGCAGAGTACATAACTTGTGCAAACAAACTGTTTTGCCGGCAAAATCAGCCGCTTGTATGCATACGGTTCAGTCAGCTTTATAATTAAAGAAGGAAGAAGGAGCTCCACAGCGCACGGCAGGGAGTATGTCGGGACAAATAATCAAAAATAATAACGAAAAGGAGAGAGCAAAATGTTGCAAGTATCAGCAGTGCTGATTTTCGTGGTATTCTTCGCGCTCATGGTCATACTCAGCGATAAGCTCGGAATCACGATAGGTATCCTTGGTATGCTTTTTACGTTCATCATGTCTGGCTGGCTGTGTGGAATCGCGCCGGCTGCCATAGTCGGATATTTTCCGACAAACACCATCATAACCCTGTTTATTGCCAGCACCTTCTTCTGCTATGTGCAGCAGACGGGCCTGTTCGGCGGTGTTGTGGCGCGCATCATGCACGCGAGCAAGGGGCACACGGCATTGATACCATTTGCGTTGGTGATAAGCTCCGCGATTTTAGCCTGCATCGGCGGCGCGGAGGTCGCGCCGCTGCTCATGTCGCCAATAGCTTTTGCCATAGTCAGCTACGCGGGCCTGCACCCACTGCTCGCGGTGATAAGTACCTACTGCGGGACGGCAATCACCGGCATGTTTTTTTGGACCGGCGGCGGCAGCACCATCCGCACTATAGTTGAAGGGATGCTGGATGAGGGACTGTCCTACACCGCCAGCTATGAAACCGTTTTATTCCTTGCCGGCTTCTTCATCATCTTCTATGTTTGCGCGTACTTCACTTTCCGCAGGCATAAGCTTGACAGCGGGAAAATAAGTGAGTATTTTTCAAAAAAACCTGAGTCCCTCAACAGGGAACAGAAATTTGCCCTTGTTACTGTCATAGTCGTCATTCTTGTAACGATGATTCCGGTACTTATACAGACTCTTTTGTATGCCAACCCTGTCACGGCATGGATGTCCACCCATCTTACGCTTAAGCAGAACTGTCTGCTCGGAGTTCTGGCGTTTCATATCGCCGGAGTAGGTGATGTCAAGGACATAATGAAAAACAGAATTCCCTGGACCAGCTTTATTAACATCGGTGGCTGCTGTATGATTGTTGCCAGCGCGAAGGACCTGGGCATCACGGACATGCTGGCGAACGGACTGGCCACCGCAATACCAAGCGGGCTTATCCCTGCCGCACTTGTGCTCATAAGCGCGTTGCTGTCCTTCACCTCAAACCAGTTTGCGATTGTCCCCCTTCTGGGACCCATGGCTGTGGTGCTTGGAGAGGCTGCCGGTCTTAGCCCTGCAACCATAATTGTGTGTATAATCGCCGGATGCAATGCCACGGGTATTTCTCCCGTGTCCATGGGCGGCTCGCTCCAGCTCATCGGCGCCAACGAGGAACAGCGTGCCTCCATTTTCAAGAAGCAGTGGCTAACCGCCGTTATCGTCATGGCCGCAATGGTTATTGTGTCTCTGGCCGGTGTGTGGAAGCTCATAGACGGAATTTTCTTTTGATTTAAGCGTATAAAATATTTAGGCAGAAAGGAAGCACAACAATGACAGAGCGCCTCAAGCGAATGTACAGTCAGATAAAGACCAACTATCAGCATATCGGCATTGAAAAATTCAAAATCATCA
>CATJWG010000259.1 GCA_949744165.1 uncultured Eubacteriales bacterium
CTCCAGCCTGCCGCAGTCCCGACAGCAATAAATGTCCACTGGCATAGCGCCGGCGAGCAGATTGCCAAGGTCTCCGATAATCCAGCCGGTTTTGCCCAGTTGAATATTTTCGCTCATGACAAAGCCCATTTCGCCGCCGCAGCGCAGGCATTTAAGCTCCTGCTCCACGGATTATTTTACCACGACCTTGCGCAGACGCGCGTAGCGGGGCAGGGAGTTCTCCAGGGGCAGCTCCGGCTGGCCCTGAATGAGAGGCAGTGCATAGTCAACAAAGTCGGCGGTGACATTGTTGCCCTCGGGAGTAATCCACTCAAGGGGAACCTTCTTCTCAAAATTTGCGACCTTCTCAAGCGGCAGCAGCTCCGTTTCACAGGTGTACTTGCCTCCGGCGCGGCTGCATTTGAAAGCGACCATCTTGTCAGTGTCGCCAGCGGCGGCGGCCTCGACGGCGGTGCGTCCGGCAAGCTCGGCTTCCTCAAGGTCGGTTTTGGAGGCCAGATGCGCGCCGCAGCGCTGTAAAAGGCTCAGCTCAATCGCGCGGACCTTCGCGCCGGTGCGCTGCTTTAGCGCCTCGGCCAGCTTCAGGGCCAGCCCGCCAAGCTGTGCGTGGCCGAAGCCGTCTGTTGCGCTTGTCTCCGCCTCGGACACAAAGCGGCCGTCGGCATAGTGGATGCCCTCAGACACGGCGACGAACACCTTTTTCTTTTCGTTGTAAATTTTCTCAACGTCGGCATAGAATCTGTCGAGGTCAAAATCCACCTCCGGCAGATACACCAGGTCGGGGCCTGCGCCGAAGTGGGTTGCAAGAGAGGCCGCGGCTGCCAGCCATCCGGCATGACGGCCCATTATCTCCATGACGGTTATCTGAGAATTGTCATAAACCGTAGCGTCCTTGGCAACCTCCATGCAGGATGTGGCGATGTACTTCGCCGCGCTGGCGTAGCCCGGGCAGTGGTCAGTGCCGAACAGGTCGTTGTCTATGGTCTTGGGGATACCCATCACACGGCAGTCGTAACCGACGCGCTGCATGTATTTGGAAATCTTGTTGCAGGTATCCATGGAGTCGTTGCCGCCGTTGTAGAAGAAGTAGCGCACGTCGTATTTCTTGAAAATCTCGAGTATGCGCTTGTAGTCGGTGTCGTCAGCGTCGGGGTCCTTCATTTTGTAGCGGCAGGAGCCGAGCTCGGACGAAGGGGGGTTGCGCAGAAGCTTCAGCTCCGCGGGGTCCTCCTCATCCATTATATAGAGCACGTCGTCGAGCACGCCTCGGATACCGTGGGCCGCGCCGTACACCTTTGTGATAACGTCGCTGTCCAGCCCTGCGCGAATCGCGCCGTAAGCGCTGGCATTTATAACTGCGGTGGGGCCGCCGGACTGCCCGATGATGCACGCGCCCTTCAAAACCTTGTCCATGATTGAAAACCTCCTAAAAAATTTTCTGAAACCATAAATCAAAACAGTATAGTCGCTGTGTAGTTATTTTAACACAAGCTGACACATTTGTACAATAACGGTAATAAAAAATTTTACGAATTAAGGAAAAATGTCTATTTTGACTTTATTTTTTTAAATATACGTGGTAAAATGGCCATAATGGCAGCAAGAGCCATGTTATGCAGCAATTTCCAACCACTAATATAATACATTGGAGGTAATTGAGTCAATGGCAATAGTAACTTCTAAAGAAATGTTTGAAAAGGCATATAAGGGCGGCTACGCCATCGGCGCGTTCAACGTCAACAACATGGAGATTATTCAGGGTATCACCGAAGCTGCGATGGAGGAGCACGCTCCGCTTATTCTCCAAGTGTCGAAAGGGGCCCGCTCTTATGCCAAGCATGTCTACCTCATGAAGCTTATCGAGGCTGCGGTGCAGGACGCTGAGCAGAGCGCCGGCTTTGACCTGCCGATTTGCGTCCATCTTGACCACGGCGACAGCTTTGAGCTGTGCAAGTCCTGCATCGACGGCGGCTTTACCTCCGTGATGATAGACGCATCCTCCAGACCCTTTGAGGAGAACATAGCCGTGACCAAGCAGGTTGTGCAGTACGCGCATGACCACGGCGTAGTGGTCGAGGCCGAGCTGGGCACACTCGCCGGAATAGAGGATGAGGTAAACGTCTCGGCTGAGGATTCGTCCTACACACGCCCCGAGGACGTGCAGGAGTTTGTCGAGCGCACCGGCTGCGATTCTCTGGCAATAGCGATAGGTACCAGCCACGGCGCTTATAAGTTTAAGCCCGGCACCAAGCCCCAGCTTCGCTTTGACATTCTTGAGGACGTATCCCGCCGCCTGCCGGGCTTCCCGATAGTGCTGCACGGCTCATCCTCCGTGCCGCAGGAGTTTGTGGAAAAGATAAACAAGTACGGCGGAAACATGCCAGGCGCCGTCGGCGTGCCGGAGGAGCAGCTGCGCAAGGCCGCGGAGATGGCCGTGTGCAAGATAAACATCGACTCCGACCTGCGTCTTGCCATGACCGCGACCGTTCGCCAGTATTTCACCGAGCATCCAGATCACTTCGACCCGCGCCAGTACCTCAAGCCCGCGCGCGAGAACATCAAGGTAATGGTCAAGCATAAGGTGATAAACGTCCTTGGCTGCAACGGCAAGGCATAAAAAAGAGGCCTTTGGGCCTCTTTTTTTGCTACACTTGTCAATATATATGCTGCTCGCCGCTTATTGCTTTTTCCAGATACTCGTCAATCCAGCGTGCCGCACCGTCACAGTCGCGGGACAGGATAAGTGAGTAGAGCGTGCGGGTATTGTTTACCAGTGCGTCTATACCGTAGCGGTTGCAAAAGCGCACCCACAGCGTTATGACAGGGGAGCGGAAGGAGTAGTATATCAGCGGCACAATGCTGTTGCCGCCCACAAGCGCAAGCTCGTGCTGAAAGTCGAAGGCTGCTTTTGCCGCCTGCTCGGCGCTGCGTGCGGAGGCTATCAGCTCGAGCTGCTCGCCGAGTCTCTCAATCGCCTCATCTGAGGCGTGATGTATTGCCCGATCGGCCGCCAGGTGCTCCAGCGCGCGGCGCACCTCTAAAATTGAGCGTATCTCGTCATGTCCGAGCACACCGCCCTTGTACTGCATTATCGCTATGAGTGTGCTGAGATTCCCGTGTCGGCGGTAGTCGGCCACACAGGCTCCCTGGCGCGGGCGCAGCTCTACAAATCCCTGGGCGGCGAGCTCTGCAAGTCCGCTGTTGACCACCGTGCGGCTGACCTGCATCTGCTCGGCCATGTCCCGCTCGCTCGGCAGCTTTGTGCCGACCGGCAGAGTGCCGGACAGTATCATTCCCTGAATCTGCTGGACAAACATATCCTTGAGGCTGGGGGCGGACAGCTTTGAAAATTCCATTGTTCATACTCCTCTTGGTTCTGGTTGTGCCACATATCACGAGCACAATTTTATCATACAAATTGTCTAAATTCAAGAGTGGAAGGGCGCTGAATTAACAAAATATTGTGAAAAATTGCAGTGCTGTTGACAAAAAAGATATCAAATGCTAAAATAATAACAATATCTGGTATGACCAGAAACGGAGGGGGCCAAGCCATGGACGCAGTGAAAATAATAGAGGTGAAACAAAGCGTTTTCGCAAATAACGACCAGCGCGCGCAGCTCCTGCGCTCCGAGCTTAAGCGGCGCGGAATCTTTCTTCTCAATCTCATGAGCTCGCCCGGCTCGGGTAAGACCACAACTCTTGCGCGTACCGTGGAGCTTTTAAAAGATGAGATGAAAATAGGCGTGATGGAGGCGGACATTGACTCGGACGTGGACGCGCGGGCTATGGCGGAGGCGGGAGTGAAGGCCATACAGCTTCACACCGGAGGCATGTGCCACCTGGACGCGGACATGACACGCCAGGGTCTTGACGAGCTCACTGACGGTGACGTGGAGCTGGCGATTCTTGAGAACGTCGGCAACCTTGTCAGCCCCGCGGAGTTTGACACTGGCGCGGTGAAAAACGCAGCCATACTATCGGTGCCGGAGGGGCACGACAAGCCGCTTAAATATCCGCTGATGTTCCGTGTCTGCGACGTGGTGCTGATAAATAAAATAGACGTGGCGCCGTATTTTGATTTTGACATGGAAAAGTGCAGGGAATATATTCGCATGAGAAATCCTGAGGCAGAGGTAATACCCATATGCGCCAGGACAGGCGAGGGCGTGGAACAGTGGGCCAACTGGCTGCGTGAGCAGGTCGCGGCTTGGCGCGCCTGAGACGCCCAGACAGAGAGGAGAAAAAGTATGAGCAAAACCAATTTCCCGCTCGACGAGAGTAAGCTGTCATTTAAGATACCGCGCACTGACAAGCCGAGGGAGAAAATAGTCAAGCTCGGCAAAATGATAACCGACCGCGTACCCGCCAAGCTCCACGGCGTAACGGGCGACGACCCCGAGTACTGGGGCCTTGCCGGAGTTGTGACCGACGAGATGGCAGACGTGGCGCTGAAAATGAAGGTGCGCCAGCCGAAGACCTTCGAGCAGATTCAAAAGCTTACCGGCATGGAGCCGGAGAAGCTTCAAAAGCTGCTCGACGAAATGAGCTGGATTGGCCTTATCGAGTACAACTGGGAGAACCTTGACGGGAAAAATCCGAAACACGAGAAACGCTACATACTGCCAATGTTTGTGCCCGGCAGCGCGGAATTTTTCAATATGCGCCGCTCGCAGATAGACGGAAATCCCGAGGTCACGGCGTTTTTCGAGCGCATGACCTTCCTTCCTTTGGAGAAGATTACTCCCATGGTGCCGCCCGGAGGGGCAGGCATAGGTATGCACGTCATACCCGTGGAAAAGGCCATCGGGATGGAGAGCCGCTCTATTTCCATTGAGCACATCTCCCACTGGTTGGACAAGTATGAGGGCAAGTACGCTGCGAGCATGTGCTCCTGCCGCGCCAGCCGAGCCAAGCTCGGCGAGGGCTGCGGCGACGACGCCGAGGACTGGTGCGTCGCCGTGGGCGACATGGCCGATTATGTCGTTGAGACAGAACGCGGGCGCTATGTTACCAAGGAGGAGGCGCTGGAGATTTTCCGCAAGGCGGAGGCCAACGGTTTCGTCCACCAGATAACCAACATTGACGGAGAGCAGAAGATTTTCGCAATTTGTAACTGCAACGTCAATGTCTGCAACGCGCTGCGCACAAGCCAGCTTTTCAACACGCCGAATATGTCCCGCTCAGCCTATGTCGCGAAGGTTGACGCCGATAATTGTGTGGCCTGCGGCGGGGGGGTGGAGGGATGTCCCGCCGGAGCGGCGAAGCTGGGCCAGAAGCTGTGTACAAAGGAAGGCCCTGTTGTTTACCCGCGACAGGAGTTGCCTGACGAGGTGAAGTGGGGACCCGATAAGTGGTCGATAGACTATCGCGACAAAAACCGCATAAATACACACGAGACGGGTACATCTCCGTGCAAAACTGCGTGCCCGGCGCATATCGCCGTGCAGGGATACCTCAAGCTGGCCGCCCAAGGGAAGTTTACCGAAGCTCTGGCGCTTATCAAGAAGGAAAACCCCTTCCCTGCGGTCTGCGGACGCATATGTAACCGCCGCTGTGAGGACGAGTGTACCCGAGGCTCGGTTGACCGCGCCGTGGCTATTGACGAGGTGAAGAAGTTCATCGCCCAGCAGGACTTGAAGGCCGAGACAAGGTATATCCCGCCGCTGGTCACTCCCACGCTCAAGGGCGGCTTTGACGAAAAAATAGC
>CATJWG010000260.1 GCA_949744165.1 uncultured Eubacteriales bacterium
GAACCAGTGACCCCCTGCTTGTAAGGCAGGTGCTCTAACCAGCTGAGCTATGCCCCCGCGGTGCCGTCTCAAACAGCGCCTAATCATTGTAGCAAAGCCTGGCGACATTGTCAAGGGAAATTTTCCTTTTTTCTAATAAATTTTTTCCCGCGCCCCGCTCGCTCAATGTGGCAGGTTTTCCGCCATGACAAACAGCCTGCCCGGCTGCTCCGGCAGAACGTTTTCCAGCACGCGCACATCCTTAAAGCCGCCGGCTCGCAGCAGCTCACACAGCTTTTCGGGCTCGTGGGCGTATTCGACATGCTCCTCCGACTCACGCCGCCACAGCCCACCGATTCTGCTGAAAATATCCATGCCGTAAAAAAGCGCGGCCTCTCCCTCGTCAAATTCCGCCCGCCACAGGCACAGCAGGTCCTCGCTCTCATCAACAAACACCTGCCCGTCCAGAGCGCGCAGATGCTCCGGCGAGTGAATGTCAAGGGCCAGCCTCCCTCCCGGCTCGATGAAAAGGTGCAGCCTGCGCACAAGCTCGCCAAGCTCTTCCGGCGGGAGATAGTTGAGCGCGTCCAAACTGCAATACGCGCCCTCCACCGTGCCGTACAGGTCCAGCTCCGCGGCCTCCTGGCACAGAAACATGGGCCGGATGCGAAACTCCCCCTGCTCCGCCTTTTCCTGGGCCAGAGCAAGCATTTCCTCCGATACGTCCACACCTATGAGCTCGTGCCCTCGCGCAGCGAGCATACAGGCCAGCGTCCCCGTGCCGCAGCACAGGTCCAGCAGCGTCATGCTTTCCCTCCCCGGCAGCGCGAGAGCGTTTTCGTAAAAATCCGCCAACGCGTCGTAAGGCACATCGCCCGTAAGCAAATCGTAACAGCCAGCGAGCGGGCCGTATGCGTTCATTCCTTCTCCTTGCCGGACATGCGGTCAAAAACTATTGCATAGCCGCCGTTGCCGTATTGCAACGAGCGGTTTACGCGGCTTATTGTGGCGCTGGAAGCGCCGGTCTGCTCGAGTATATCGTTATAGATAAGCCCCTGCTCGAGAAGCACGGCCACCTGATAGCGCTGCTCCATGGCCTGAAGCTCAGTGACGGTACACAAATCGTCAAAGAACTTCATGCATTCCTCTTCGTTTTTTAGCTGTAAAATAGCCTTGTACATGTCTATGTTGCGTGGTTTTTTGTTATGCTTGTTCATCGCACGATTCTCCTTTTGCCGCCGAGCGGGTACCTTTGCGCACTTTTCTGTTTATATTTTACACATTTAAAACCAAAAAGTAAAGACCCATTTTTCTTCTTGTAAATAGTGACGAAGTGATATATAATAATAAAAAACATTGCAGGTTTCCAACGGCGGAACAAGATTTTATCAATTTATAAATAACTTTCTTGACATTCCACCTTATGGAAGTTGTATTATCTGCAAAAGGACATGAAGGGAGGATTCAGACATGCCTATTGCTTTTCCCATACCAATGACAATTATCTGGGGCGCGGCAGCGGTGCTGTTTATCGCGGTAGAGGCCGCGACAGTGGGGCTTGCCTCGATATGGTTTGCCATTGGCTCAGTATGTGCGCTGATTGCCGCAATGCTCGGTGCTCCGCTTTGGCTGCAAATCATATGGTTTGTGCTCATCTCTGGGCTAACTCTTGTGCTTACGCGCCCGCTGGCCAAAAAATACATCAACTCAAAAAGCGAGGCCACGAACGCCGACCGCATTATAGGCTCGGAATGCCGCGTCACTGAACGCATAGACAATCTCTCCGCGACGGGCGCTGTGTCTGCGGACGGAAAAATCTGGACCGCACGCACACCAGACGGTTCAATCATCGAGACCGGCACCATCGTCCGCGTGCGTGAAATTCAGGGCGTAAAGCTCATTGTCAGCCTGCCGGACGGCGCGCAGGGTACGGCTCCATAAATTAGTCAAAAGTCCGAAAGGGTTTTTAACAGCGCAAATTCTAAACAATATATTTTTTCAAGGGAGGTTTCAAAATGCCTTACTACATCGCAGATTTTGCCGGAATGCTCGTTCCCATAATTCTCATTGTTATTGTCGTGATTATCCTGGTAAAGAACATCCGTCTGGTTCAACAGGCCAGGGCCTACGTCATCGAGCGCTTAGGCGCCTACAGCACAACATGGACCGTCGGTCTGCACTTTAAGATACCCTTCATCGAGAGAGTTGCCAAGGTTGTCTCGCTCAAGGAGCAGGTGGCCGATTTCCCGCCGCAGCCGGTTATCACCAAGGACAACGTCACCATGCAGATTGACACCGTGGTGTATTTCCAGATAACCGACCCGAAGCTGTACACCTACGGCATAGAGCACCCCATGGTCGCCATCGAAAACCTCTCCGCCACGACGCTGAGAAACATCATAGGCGACCTGGAGCTCGACCAGTGCCTGACCAGCCGCGACGTTATAAACACGAAGATGCGCTCCATTCTCGACGAGGCAACCGACCCGTGGGGCATCAAGGTAAACCGCGTTGAGCTGAAAAACATTCTGCCTCCGAAGGAAATTCAGAACGCCATGGAAAAGCAGATGAAGGCCGAGCGCGAGCGCCGCGAGGCCATCCTTCGCGCCGAGGGCGAAAAGAAGTCCGCCATCCTCTCCGCCGAGGGCGAGAGAGAGGCCGCCGTTCTGCGCGCCGACGCGAAGAAGCAGCAGCAGATTCTGGAGGCCGAGGGCGAGGCTGAGGCCATCATAAAGGTCCAGACCGCCACCGCACAGGGTATCGAGCTCATTAACAAGGCCATGCCCTCCGACGCCGTGCTTAAGATTCGCGCTCTTGAAGCCTTTGTCGCCGCGGCAAACGGCAAAGCCACGAAGATAATCATACCCAGCGAGATTCAGAGCATAGCAGGTCTGGCCACCGGCATTATCGAGACCGTCACGGCCCCCTCAGCCGAGCCCTCGAAAAAGAACTCCTCTGTGCAAAAGTAATAGAAAAACTCTTTAAAAGGTCCGTCCCTACTGCGTGGGACGGACCTTTTTCTATTTCATATTTTTAAAAATAAAAAATAGCAAAAAATCGGGCATTTATGACAAAAAAAGCTGTCATTTTCTCAAATGCTATGGTATAATGCCCATAAGCGGCTGATATGATTTTACTTTGCCTCATTGGCGGGGCTTGACATAGGGGCCGCGAGCTGCTAAGATACCCTCTCCGATGCATATGCTCGGCGCGGGCTCCCGGCAGTCTTACAGAATTTTGCCGCCGGCCGTATACACAGACGGCCAAACAATTTATCCCGCCGCGCGGGACATGCAATAGGAGTGAGCTGAATATGAACTGGGCCGTATACACAGACAACGCCGCTATTGAGCGATTTATCTCAGGCGTCAGCCGCGACGCCTACAAATGCTTTGGTTGCCATTACATATCTCAGATGAACGCGCACCGTTTTACTGTTTGGGCGCCGAATGCGGAAAAGGTGTCGCTCGTGGGCGACTTCAACGGATGGGACACGACTGCATGTCCCATGCAGCGGCTTGACAACGGCGCATGGACTGCCGTCGTCGAGGGCGCACAGCAGGGGCAGATATACAAATATGCAATCACCGGCCGCTCCGGCTATACAGTGTGGAAGGCCGACCCCTTTGCTTTCCACTGCGAGACGGGTCCGGCCACAGGCTCAAGGGTATGGGACATCAGCGGCTTTGAATGGACTGACTCGCAGTATAAAAAGTCGCGTGCGGAAGTTGACGTGTTCAACGCTCCGATGTCCATTTACGAGATGCACATCGGCTCCTGGCGGCGCGATGAGGGTGTGGAATATCCCTGGTACCGCAGTGTGGCAGACGAGCTTGCCGAATACTGCACTGACATGGGCTACACGCATGTCGAACTGCTGCCGATAACAGAGTACCCCTACGAAGGTTCCTGGGGCTATCAGGTTACGGGCTATTTCGCCCCAACCAGCCGTTACGGCACGCCGCAGGACTTCATGTATTTCGTCAACCGCCTGCATGAGGCCGGAATCGGCATTATCATCGACTGGGTTCCCGCACACTTCCCGCGCGACCAGCACGGCCTGCCGATGTTTGACGGCACCCCCGTATACGAGCGCGATGACCCCAAGATGGCATCACATCCGGACTGGGGCACACTAATCTTCGACTACAACAAGCCTCACGTGCAGAGCTTCCTGCTATCATCCGCGGCTATGTTCATCAAGGAGTACCACGTCGACGGACTGCGTGTTGACGCGGTGTCGTCCATGCTGTACCTCGGCTACGGCCGCGGCAACGATTTCACCCGCAACCGTGAGGGTGGGGACATAGACTTAGGCGCGATAGAGATTTTGCAGCGGGTAAACTCCATGGCCGATGAGCTCGGGGCGATAACAATAGCCGAGGAGAGTACCGCCTATCCACTTGTCAGCGCCCCCGCGCGCGACGGCGGACTGGGCTTCACCTTCAAGTGGGACATGGGCTTTATGCACGACATGCTCGACTATCTCAATCTCAATCCCCTGTTTCGCCGCGGCAGTCACAACAGGCTTACCTTCTCGATGATGTACGCCTTTTCCGAACATTTTGTGCTCGCTTTCTCCCACGACGAAGTGGTGCACGGCAAAAAGTCCATGCTGGACAAGATGTTCGGAGACTACGACCAAAAATTTGCCACGCTGCGCACGCTTTACGGTTTCCAGTACGCCCATCCCGGCAAAAAGCTCAACTTCATGGGCAGCGAGATTGGGCAGTTTATCGAGTGGAACCCCAAGCGGGAAATTGACTGGTTCCTTACCAAATACCCCCGCCACGCGGAGATACAGCGCTATGTGCGCGAGCTCAACCACTTCTATGCCGACCACCCCGCCATGTACATCCGTGACACCGGCTGGGATGGCTTCAATTGGCTGAACGTGGACGACCGCGACCGCAGCTCTATTGCTTTCATGCGCATGTCTGACGACGAGTACGTCGTCTGCGCGTGTAATTTCACGCCGATGAGCTGGGAACTCCAGGCGGGACTGCCGGCGCCAGGCACGCTTACGCTCTGCCTCAACAGCGACGAATACCGCTTCGGCGGCACGGGCCAGGAGCTGGAGACCGTGCTGGAAAGCGAAAAGAAGCCCTTCCTCGAGTTTAAACACTCCGTTCTGCTTCAGCTTCCGCCGCTTTCAGCGCTGTATTATATCTTCACCCCAGGTGAAGAAAAAGACGATGAGCTTGATGATGAGTTTGAGGCCGAAGACAAAATTGAAATTGAAGCGGAAATAATTGAAGAGGAAGAAACCAAGGAGGAACAGGAAGAATGAATCCCGAGCTTGAGCAAATTCTCAGACTCAAACACCGCTGTGTGCTGCCGAAGGTGCTGCTCGCCGCGGCGGAATGTGCGCCGCTTTCAAAAACCGGCGGTCTGGCAGACGTTGCCGGCGCCCTGCCGAAAAGCTTAAACGACATCGGCATTGAGACGCGTGTGATAACACCATATCACAGATGTATCAAAGGCAAATATGACGACAAAATACAACATATCTGTGACTTTGAGATAAACCTTGGCTGGCGGCGGCAGTACGTTGGCCTTGAGCGTTTGGACCTGGACGGTCTTGTGATATATCTTGTCGATAATGAGTTTTACTTCGGCGATATGATATACCGCGGCGGCAACGCTGAGGGCGAGCAGTACGCGTTTTTCCAGCGTGCGGTGCTTGAGTGCATCCCGCGTCTGGACGATTTTGAGCCGGAGGTGCTCCACTGCAACGACTGGCACACCGCACTTCTGCCCTTCCTGATAAAGTCTCAGTACGGCTATCAGCCCCAGGGCAGGCTCAAAACCGTGCTGACCATACACAACATCGCTTATCAGGGCAAATTCGACTTCGGCTACATACAGGAAATGCTGGGCATCGACAGCATCTGGTACCGCCCCTCTGACATAGAGCACTTCGGCTGCATCAATTTTCTCAAGGCCGGCTGCGTATTTGCTGACAGGGTCAACACCGTCAGCCCCAGCTACGCCAATGAGATACGCACGCCTGCTTTCGGCGAGGGCCTTCAGGACGTACTCGCCTGCCGCGGCTCAGATTTAGGCGGCATTATAAACGGCCTGGATACTGACTCATTCGACCCGCGTACTGACCCTGCGCTGCCCTTCCTTTTTGACGGAGACGCCACCGAATTCAAGGCCAAAAACAAGGCCGCGCTGATGGACGAGCTCGGCCTGCGCTGCCCACCCGACACACCTCTGGTCGCCATGGTCACGCGCATGACCTCGCAGAAGGGCTTTGACCTTGTCATGGAAAGCATCGACCGGATAATGCAGCGCAACGTCGCCCTCGTGCTTCTGGGCACGGGAGACAAGCGCTATGAGGACTTTATGCGCTCAGCCGAGTACCGCTATCACGGACGGCTGTGCTCCTACCTGTCATACAGCGAGGCGCTCTCCCGCAGAATCTACGCAGGCGCGGACCTGTTTTTGATGCCTTCGGCCTTTGAGCCCTGTGGCCTGTCGCAGATGATAGCCATGCGTTACGGCGCGCTGCCAATAGTCCACGAGGTCGGCGGCCTGCGCGACACCGTACAGCCCTACAACTGCTTTGAGCACACCGGCAACGGCTTCTCCTTCGCCATCTATAATTCCGGCGTGATGCTCGGAATGCTTGACTACGCGCTGGAGACCTGGTGGCAGCCTGACGCGCGCGCGGGACTTATCGAGCGGGCCATGAACACCGATTTCAGCTTTGCCCCTTCCGCGCTGGAGTACGGGCGTCTGTTCGTGTCCATACTCGACTGCGCGGACTGCCACGTGTTCCACGACCCCTTCGACGAGGATTACCGCACGCCCCTCGGCGCGGTGAAGTGCGGCGACAAGGTCACCCTGCGGCTGCGCGTTCAGGGCGGCGCGGACGATGCCGAGCTGATAACTGGCGACGGGGCCCTGCCCATGAAGCGTACAGACGACGGCTTTGAAATTGTCTACACTACTCCGGATACTCCGCAAGTGGTGTGGTACAGCTTCCGACTGTTCGGCAGCGTCTGCTGCGGGGCAGACGGCGTGACTTCCGGTTACGTGCGCTCGTTCCAGCTCACGGTTTACGACAAGAACTTCACTACCCCCGACTGGGCAAACGGCGCGGTGATGTATCAGATTTTCCCCGACCGCTGGCGGCGCGAGGGTACCGCTCCGGTAAAAGGCGCGGCCTATCACCGAGCATTAGGCCGCAACATTCAAATGCACAAAAGCTGGGACGAGCCTGTAAAATGGCAGGGCGGCCAAGGCTACTACCCCGACGATTTTTACGGAGGCACCCTGCTCGGAGTTGAAAAGAGCCTGCCAGAGCTCAAGGAAATGGGCGTGAGCATTGTCTACCTCAACCCCATTTTTGAGGCCGACTCTAACCACCGCTATAATACCGCCAGCTACCTAAAAATTGACCCTATACTCGGCACCAACGCGGCTTTCAAGAAGCTCTGCCGAGCGGCTGATGAGTTAGGCATGAAGATAGTGCTCGACGGCGTGTTCTCCCACACCGGCGACGACAGCGTATACTTCGACCGCCGCGGCGTCTATGACGGCGACGGGGCCTATCAAAGCGAGGACTCGCCGTACCACAGCTGGTATGATTTCCATAAATTCCCTGACGAATACCGCTGCTGGTGGGGTTTTAAATCTCTGCCGGAGGTAAATGAGGGAGACCCCGCCTGGCAGGACTTTGTCATAAGCGGAGACAAAAGCGTAATAAAAACCTGGCTGCGTGCCGGTACAAACGGCTACCGCCTCGACGTGGCCGACGAGCTTCCGGACGAGACGCTTGAGCTGCTGCGCGACAACGTAAAGAACTGTGACAGCGACGCGATAATCATCGGTGAGGTCTGGGAGGATGCGACTACCAAGGTCAGCTACGGACAGCACCGGCGCTATGCGCTTGGCACCGCGCTCGACAGCGTAATGAATTATCCTCTGCGCGGCGCTCTTATCGACTTTGCTCTCGGAAAAATGGACGCTTTCGCCCTGCGCAACTTCCTGCTTGGACAAAAGCTCAATTATCCCGCGCCGATGTACAGGTGCCTGATGAATCTGCTGTCCACCCACGATACAGCGCGAGTGCGCACAGTGCTCGGCAGCGGAGGCTGTGATGGCGGCGGCATGGGCCGTGAGCAGCAGGCTGGCTTTACACTCAGTCCCGAACAAAACGCGCGCGGGCGCGCTTTACAGAAGCTGTGCGCCGTATTGCAGTTCACACTTCCCGGTATGCCCTGCGTCTATTACGGCGACGAAGAGGGCATGCAGGGTATGCGCGACCCCTTCTGCCGCGGCGCGTATGTTAAAAATGATGGCGAGCTCAGAGAGCTTTATTCCAAACTTGCCAATGCGCGAAATACCACTGCCGTTCTCAAAACCGGCGACGCGGCTTTCTTTGCGCCGAACGTAGACACGATATGCCTGCTGCGCTTCAAAGGCAAAAAAGCTTTCCTTATCGCTGCCAATCGCGCCGGATATGAGCAGGTAATTCAGCCCTCTGCTTCTGACTTCCGCGGCGCGCTTCGCAAACAGCTTGCAACCCTGCCTGAAATTCCCGAGATAACCGTCCCTGCAGTTGACGCGGTGGTGGTGAAACTTTAAAGCAAAGAATTGAAGAGGCCGCTTTCGGGCGGTCTCTTCAATTCTTTCAAAGCACATCACATTATTCATATGGCGGGCTCCCTTTCTTCTTATCCAACCCTAATACGTAGTCGGCGCTGACCTGGTAAAACTGGCACAACGCGCGCAGATGCCGCACAGGCATTTCGTTAATCCCTCTCTCATAGCGGGAGTATACCTGCTGCGTAGTACCAAGAAATTGTGCGACCTTTCCCTGGCTGTAGTCATGGTCTTCCCTAAGCTCTCTCAATACCTCATAATATTCCTTCATCATCAATAGGCCCTCCTTAATACGGATATATGCCTATTTTTCTACACACCACATTAGATGTATTGACATTACACCTAATGTGGTGTAAAATATGCAAGAAATCCGTTGAAGGATATCTACTTGATAAAGAAAGAGAGGAATACGATTCATGGTAAACTCACAACAAGTTGATGCCTATATTATGGCCAACAAAAAGTATTTTCCAGACGAAAAGATACCCTATTTGAAAGAAAAGCTTGCTTCTATGGATAGCTCAAAATTTGAACTTGTCACCACCTCCTCATTAAAGGACCCTGTAGTTCTTCTGGTTGTATCCCTTTTTCTGGGTTCCTTTGGGGTAGACCGTTTCATGCTGGGCAATATCGGATATGGAATCGTTAAAATTCTGTTCTGCTGGACTGGAATTTTGACCATCATTGACTGGTTTCTCATCATGAAAAAAGCAAGAGAATATAATTTTAACTCTCTTGCTTTAATCATGTAAAATAAACCGGCCCCGTAAGGGCCGGTTTATTTTAATTTATCTCGCAGGTATTATTTCCAGCCAGTAACCGTCGGGGTCCTCGATAAAGTAGATGCCCATCTCGTCGTTCTCAAAGCAAATACAGCCCATGCTCTTGTGCTTTTCATGCGCGGCGGCAAAATCGTCCGCGCGGAAAGCAAGGTGAAACTCGCACTCACCCAGGTCATATTTCTGCGGGTGGTCGCGCAATTCGGTCAGCTCCAGTTCAAAGTCAGACTCCTCATTTCCAATATAGACTATCGTGTAATTCTCCCCCGTTTTACGCCGGCGCTCGGTCAGGCCAAGGGCCTCCTCGTAAAATTTCAGCGAGATGGAAAGGTCCGCGACATTGTAGTTTTCGTGCTCCATTCTGAATTTCATGGTCTGTACCTCCACAGCTTTTTTGCCAGCATATCACAGCCCAGCCACATTGTCCAGCGTCACGCTTGACAAACTCCCCGCGGCGGACTATAACTATAGCACTGCCTTTGGTGGAGGACCGAAAAATGGAGCTGTTTATCTTTATTCTCGAGCTGGCCGGCACGGTGGTTTTCGCCCTGTCTGGCGCGCTGCTGGCACTGAAAAAGAACATGGACCTGTTCGGCGTGTGCGTCATGGGGCTGACCACAGCCTGCGGCGGCGGGGTGGTACGCGACGTGCTGCTCGGCGCGCTGCCGCCGGTGATGTTCCGCCAGCCGGTTTACGCGCTCACGGCATTGGGCGTCTCGCTTGTGGTGTTTTTGCCGACGGTGCGCAGGGTGCTGACGGCCAACAGCCGTGCCTATATCCTGACAGTTCTGCTGGCCGACTCCGCGGGGCTGGGCATATTCACCTGCTGCGCAGGCGTGGCCGCGGCGGTGAACGCGGGGTACGGTGACAACTTCTTTTTCTCCGTCTTTCTGGGCGCCGTCACCGGTGTCGGCGGCGGAGTAATACGTGATGTGCTGGCCGGAATGCCACCCTACATATTCGTCAAGCACGTCTACGCCTGCGCCGCAATCGCTGGGGCAATGCTCTGCGCCGCGCTGTGGGTTCCCTTGGGGAGCACTGCCGCGATGATAGCGGGCAGCGTTCTCGTTTTTCTGCTGCGCCTGCTGGCCGCGCATTTCCGCTGGAATTTCCCCCGCCCCAACAAAGGAGACACTTAAAGCTCTTCACGCAGGAGCGAATACATACAGTACGACTCCACCGCGCCGTTTTTGCACACTCCGCAGCGCATCGTGCCCTCATACGCAAAGCCCGACTTCTCCAGCACTGCACGTGATCCGGCGTTGCTCTCAAACGGCTCGGCGAATATGCGCACTATGTCAAAGCTCTCAAACGCTTCGCGGCAGATAAGGCGCACCGCATGCGTCATAACCCCCTGCCGCCAGTAAGGCTCCGCCAGCCAGTAGCCCAGCTCCGCTGAACAGCGGTAGATGTCACTGCCCAAAAATATGCCTATGCTCCCCGCCGCCTCACCGTTTATCTCAATCGTCCGCGTAAGCTGGCCGCGCCCCTCTCTTTCAATGCACGAGCCGATAAACTCCCGCGCGTCCTCAAGCGAGTAAGGGTGCGGAAAAATATCCCGTAGATTTGCCGCAATCCGAGGATTGTCCGCAAAGCGCGCAACCGTGTGGGCGTCCTCTTCCCGCCAGGGGCGGAGAATAAAATCAATCATAAACAGCTCTCCCTTCACTGACATTCACAGTGCGTCCTTCGGGCAATGCCTGACGCACTCCATGCACAAAATACATTCTGTTGCGTTTTTTCTCGTTCTTGATACGTCCATCATGTCCACATCCATCGGGCATACGCTGCGGCAGATACCGCAGGAGACGCATTTGTCCTTATCGCACTTCACGCGTATCAGGGAAAAATAGCTCATGGGCTTGAGAAAAACTGTTATGGGGCATATATACTTGCAAAAGGCGCGGTTGTCGCGAAAAGCAAATGCCATGGCGATTCCCACGGCATAATACAGCACGTTTCCAATGATAAAGGACCAGAACATGATTTTCTCAAGATTACCGACACGGGCAAGGAACAGAGCGGCAACAAACGCCAGCGCTCCCGCAAACACGAAATATCGAATCCAGCCTAACTTCCTTCTCGGAGCGCTGGGCGTCCTATAGGGTAAGAAATCCAGCAACATAGCTGTCCAGCAGGCGTAACCGCACCAGCCTCTGCCGAAAATAATCGGCCCGAAAATTTTTGCGACGGCGTAGTGAATCGTAGCAGCCTCAAACACTCCGGTGAAAAGGTAATACCAGAAGCCCTCTATCTGCATATTTTCATTGCAGATAAGGCCCAGGTAAACCAGCATGTAAATCCCCACCAAAAGCTGGACAACTCTGCGCGCGTGCTTATAGTTTTTTATAAACAGAAACAGCCCCACGCTGATTGAAATTCCGATGTAACTGAAATTAAACAGGTAAAACAGGTTGTCCATCGTCAACCACAGTGTAACTGCCACCGTCTCGAATACAAACAGCATAAACAGCGGAAAGCAGATTTTTTGCATCTCATACCCCCACATAATCCAAAGGCCGCCCCACAGGGCGGCCTTTGGATTGGTCTTATCAGAATATCGCCACGACAGCGCCGTTGTAGGCCTCCGCGATGTAATCCTTAACAGCTTCGGTTTGCAGAGCGTTGATCAGCGCCTGAATCTTCTCGCTGCTCTCGTCTCCGTTTCTCACGGCTATAATGTTGGCGTAGGTCTGAGCCGCGTCGCCGCTGGCATCCTCAATGGCCAGAGCGTCGGCCACCTTCAGGCCCGCCTGAAGCGCGTAGTTGCCGTTGATAACCGCTATTGTACCCTCGTCGCTGTTGTCAAGCTGCGCAGGAACGCTGTCAGCCTGCACGGGAACAACATTGTATCCACCGTTGTCAACGATATCCAGAGTCGTTACACCCACGGCCGCGCTCGCGTCGTCGGGCAGCGTTATCAGGCCCTCCTGCTGGAGCAGGAGCAGTGCGCGAGTCTCGTTGCTGTCGTCCGCGGGGATGATTATCGTCGCGCCGTCAGCCAGCTCGGACAGGTCGCTCACTCCTTTGCCGTACACGCCGAAGGGCTCATAGTGCACCAGCGTTGCGGCAACAAGGTCGGTACCGTTGGAGGCATTGAAGCTCTCAAGGTAGGGACTGTGCTGGAAGTAGTTGGCGTCAATCTCTCCGTCGTCCAGTGCCTTGTTGGGCAGTACATAGTCGTCATAGACCACAATCTCAAGCTCATAGCCCTGCTCAGCCATGGCAGCCTTAACCTGCTCAAGAATCTCCGCGTGGGGAGTGGAACTGGCGCCGACAATTATTTTTTCCAGCTCGGCGGGCTTATTGTCGTCCGCGGGAGCGGGAGTGTTATTCTCAGTGGGTGCGGGGGTGCTGTTGTCTGCTGGTGCGGGAGTTGCCTGGCTGTTGTTATTGCCGCTGTTTCCGCAGGCTGCCAGTGCTAAAACCAGCACAAGCGTAAGTACTATTGCCGTAATCTTTTTCATCGTTTTGTCTCCTTCTTGTCTTTCAGATTTTATTATTAAGGTCTTTTTCAGGCTGCGCGATTTTCACATTCGCCCATACCTGAAATTGGCCCTGACAAGCTCCTCAAATTTCCTGAGCATAGTCCCTACTGCCTCACTCTCTTGTCGGTCCTGTGCGCCAGCCTCATACCGATTTCCTGCAAAATCTGCACGATTATCACCGTGAGCAGCACGCACACCCAGATTATGTCGTCGTTATACCGCTGATATCCATAGCTTATCGCAATCTGGCCCAGTCCCGTGCCGCCTATGGTACCGGCCATTGCCGAGTAGCCGAGTATCGTCACGGTGGATATTACCGCGCCCGTTATCAGTGATGGCTTCGCTTCCGGAATCAGCACCTTCCACACTATCGTGAACGACGGCGTACCCATGGCCTGCACAGCCTCGATAACGCCCTTGTCAACTTCCTTTATCGACGACTCCACCATTCGCGCAACATATGGCGCGGCCGCTATAACCAGCGTGACGATAACGGCCTTGTTGCCCATGCTCGTGCCTACCACAAGCTTCGCCACCGGCAGCACCGCCAGCATGAGTATCACGAACGGGACGCTGCGGAATATGTTCACAATAACGCCCACCACCTTGTTGAGCACTGGCATTGGGTGTATCCCGTCTGAATCCGTCACGCTCAGCAGCAGGCCCAAGGGCAGGCCGATTATGTACGCCACCGCCGCGGAAATGAGCGTCATGTACACCGTCTCCCAGATTCCGAGCTGGATAAGGCCCTTGTCCCAGAGCTTGAAGAACATTTCTGACATCTCCGCTCACTCCTCTCTTGAATAGGTTATCCCGTTGGCGTCCAGCCAGGAGAAGGCCCGCTCGGCCTGCCTTACATCGTCCGGCAGCTGAAGCAGCATTTGCCCGTGCGCGTGGCCGTCGATATCCCTCGTGTCGGCGAAGAGTATATTCACCGGCACCTGGCTTTCCATTATGAGGTTGGACACCACCGGCAGATACGACGACTCGCCGTTGAACACCAGCCTGAGCTTTTCTCCGCCGCTTATGTGCTTTGTTCCCTGCGCGTTAGGCATCACAAGCTCACGCGCTATTTGTGACTGCGGCGCGGTGAACACCCTGTTGACCTCGCCGACTTCAGCTATCTCGCTGCTGTCTATAACCGCCACCTTATCGCATATCTTGTCGATGACCCTCATCTCATGCGTTATCACCACAATGGTCACGCCCATGCTGCGGTTTATCTCCTTGAGCAGCTCGAGTATCGACTGCGTGGTGGCGGGGTCGAGCGCGCTTGTGGCCTCGTCACAAAGCAAATATTTAGGTTTCGTGGCCAGCGCGCGGGCAATCGCCACGCGCTGCTTCTGTCCACCGGAAAGCTGAGATGGGTAGGACTTGCGCCGGTCCGTCAGACCCACGAGCTCAAGCAGTTCCTCGGCGCGCTCCACGGCCTGCTTTTTCGGGACTTTCGCAATTTCCAGCGGGTAGCAGATGTTCTGAGTCACATTTCGCTGCTCAAGCAGGTTGAAGCCCTGAAATATCATGCCTATCGAGCGGCGCATCTCCAGAAGCTCCTTCTGCTTCATCTCCGTAAGGTCCCGCCCGTCAATTATCACATGGCCCTCGGTCGGCCGCTCGAGCAGGTTTATGCAACGCACCAGTGTGCTTTTTCCCGCGCCGGACAGGCCGATGATGCCGAAAATTTCCCCGTCGGAAATAGCAAGGTTTATGTCGTGCAGCGCCGTTATCGGCCCGTTGGCCGAGGCAAAGGTTTTGCTCAGTCCGCGAAGCTCTATCATTTCTTACCTCCCGTGAACGAAAAATGAGGGCGGGATACTCGTTTCCCGCCCTCATAATGTTCCTTCTGATGGAAAATTATATGGATACGACGCAAGACGAGCAATGATTCTGCGCACAGCAAACCATGCACATACCCATGGGCATGCACATCATCATATCCATAATCCTGCTGGTAGCTTTCATTGTGCCCGTCTCCTTCCCTTTAGCTTCTTTTCAAGAATTATACAACGTCGTGTGCGTCTTGTCAATAAACCGCGCCTCGGCAATTCCAATAAATTTCACCCTTTGCTTTAATTCTTTTTGTAACTGTTGTGCTAAACCTTTAATTCAAGTAGGTTTATCCGGAGTCTCTGTGGGTAAAAGCAAAAATATTGCCGTAATTTGTCAAGAGAAATGCGAAAATTTTTATAAATTTTTTAGTACAGGTCGTGGAGGCCAGGGAAAGCGGCGGCAAAAAGCTCCGCCGCAGTATGAAAACCGAATATTTTCCGGGGATAGTTGTTGATCCAGTCTGTGGTCTCCCGGAGCTTTTTCCGGGAGACCCGCTTAAAGTCCGTCCCTTTTGGGTGGTGGCGGCGGGTCATTCCGTTTTGTTTTTCGTTGGAGCCCCGCTCGCTGGAGCTGTACGGGTGGCAGTAGTAAAGCGTCGTCCGCTTTTTCCCGCGGCGGAGACAGGACCGCTCCA
>CATJWG010000261.1 GCA_949744165.1 uncultured Eubacteriales bacterium
GATTACAGAACATCAGCGGAACTATTCGAGGAAGAGTTACAGAAATTGGCATAAAAATTTTTCGTCCGCCGGCGCCCCGGGGAACCCGGGGGGCAAGCAGAGAAATAAAGGCCCCGCCGATAGCCGCGTTGTTTGCCACTTCACATGAGATAACTCCTCCTATTTCGCCCTTGCCCCAAGTCTCCTTGTGCTTGGACAGGCTTTTCTCATTGGAGTATGCCATAACGGCCGCGACAGGGCCGCCAAGGCCCGGCAGAAAGCCTACCACAGCGCCGGTTATCAATGAGCGCAGAGTCAACCACTTGTTCCTCCAGAAATCATTAAAAGGCCACTCAAAACCCTCGACCTTCACAATCTCCTGCTCACGTGCTTTTGTTTGACGTGCGTATTCCAGCAGAATTATTTTAGCCGCGAACAAGCCGAGCATGACGCTTATGATATTGAAGCCGTCAAGAAACTCAAGCCTGTCGAAAAAAAGGAAGCGCCCCGAGGCGTTGACGGGGTCCTCACCTACAGAGGAAAGGAATATCGCCAGTCCAACGCCGAGCATGCTTTTGAGCATGTTCCCTTTGGATAGTCCGACAACCATCAATATTGCGCAAAAGCACAGTGCCGCATACTCCCAAGGGCCAAGCTTAATGGCCCAGGCAGCCACGGTTTTGCATGCAAGGATAGCCAGTATAACGGACGGTATGGTGCCCAGGAAGTTGGCAAATACCGCCGCACTCAGCGCTCGGGAGGGATTTCCCTGACGGGTGAACTCATATCCATCCATGACTGTGACCAAGGAACTGGAAGTGCCCGGTATACCCAGTAAAATAGAACCTATACATCCACCGGACATGCCACCTATGGTTATGGAAATAAACAGTGCCATGGCAAGCGTAATGTCCATTTTATAAGAGATTGGCAGTAAAACAACCATAAGCGTGCTGCTGCCCAACCCCGGAATTGCGCCAAGTATTACTCCGCCTAACGTACCCGCTATCAGATAAAACAGTCCCAATGGCGTAAACAGCGATTGCAGAGCGTCCAGAAAATAACCAAATACTTCCATATTACAGCCTCCTCACTTAACCAGCGTCCAAATCCAGCCTGTAGGCATCTTCGCGCCCAGACCGACGACATAGGCCAGATACATCACAGCGCCGCCGACAGCGCCGAAGATAAGGCTGTTAATAATCCTTTTTTTCAGTGACGCTTCCTTGAGAGACAATTTCGACAGCATGAATGTCACCACAAATAGCATTATGGGTACGGCCACAGCAAATCCAAAAAGGAAAAGCATGACCGCAATGAGTATATACACCAGAAACATAATTCCGGCAGATTTCCACTGTGTTGCTGTGAGGAACTTTTTCTCATCCTTTTCCGGATTTATGATGACCAGAATTCCACATACCGCCATGAGCAGTGCACCCATGATTGGAAACATCTTCGGTCCCGGATCTCCCTCGTATCCTGTGGCCCTCAGACCAACAGACATATAGGTAATAAACGCTGCAATCAAAATGCTGACGACACCAAGACCAAAGTCCTTTTTGTTTTTGATTTTCACTTCATTTCTCCCCTGTCTCTTTTTTACGCGCCACGTCATAGCAGCGCTGTAAACTCAGCTATGTTGTCAAGCTTCTCCAGACCCATTATCGTTTGCTTGAGTTTTTGCAGCTCCCCCGCGCTTTTTTGCTTTACCGCCTTGGATGCGCAGGAGTCGAACTTTTTTTCAAAATCCTCCGCACTCATCGGTTTTTCTGGAGTGCCTAAGGGCATCGTGACAAAACTCTCAAAATTGCCCTTGGATGTTTCCAATTTGAGCTCTGCCCATGTTTCCCTGCCGCGCTGCCAGTCCTCGCGGTAGGTATAATCCACCTTCTTCGCCAAGGCCCTGACCTTCTCATCCCTCATTGCTTCCTCGCTGTAGCTATCAATGGTCAGATTTCCATAAACTGCGGCATAAGCAAGATTATAGGGAATGCTGAACTTCGCTACAATCGCGGTATCCGGACGACGTCGCTGCTCAAGCGGCTCAAGCAATGCGATATTCTGCGCGCCGACGGATATGTGCATACGCTGTATATCCCCCGCTATCAGCTCGTGCTTGCGCATCAACTCCAAAAGCGCCGTGATCGGAGAATGGTTTCCGAAACAGCATGGCCAGACCTTGTATGTCAACTCCTCACACTCCCAGTGCTTACCGAGCTCTTCCGTAGCGCGAGCGGCCATGTACTCACCCTTAAGGAAGGTATGGTAAAATCCCAATCTGCCCTCAAGTGGGTCGTCGAAGCCGGCCATGTTTTCCTGAGCCATGCAGCATGATACAATAGCGTTCCTCGCGGCAAAAGCCTCGCGCACAGAACGCACGGCTGTTTTTTTGTTATTTGTCAGCTCACTGCTACACATACTTTGGCACAGGTTGAAGGAAAAGGCACTGACTATCTGCTGCTCATTGAGCCCCATCAGCTTTGCCACAGCGGCGGTGGCACCATAGGAGGAGTATATTGTCGGTATGTAGAATCCGTCTTCAATTGTATTGCGGTTTGCAGGCAAAGCTATTCGTATGGCCGTTTCACTGCCAAGCACAAGCGCAGTGAGAAGTTTTTTTCCATTCACGGAGCCCATGCTCTCGGCCACAGCCAGCGCAGCTGGAAAGCTTGACGAATTGGAGTGTATAGTGCTCTTCTGATGAGTGTCGCCAAAGTCAAGCGAGTGAGCCATCGAGGCGTTGGCAAAAGCCGCCCAGGAGGCCGGTAACCTCTCTCCAAAACCTATAACCACCGCCTCTCCACGCCCACCTGCGGCAAGTCTGCGAGCAATTTTCACCATCTCGCGGCAGCCATCCCCCAAAGTAGACGCGCCCAGCGTCACTCCAATGGCGTCCATAACGGATTTTTTCTGATTTTCAATTACATAGTCAGGTATATCTTCAAAATTTGTGCCTGCAATAAACGCGGCAAGCGAATGTGCAATTCCCATGTTTCACCTCTCCGCTTTGTCCTGAAATTAAACCTGAAGCTGTCTTGCCTGTGAGAAATGCACAAAAAAGATTAATCATCATGTGCACATGTGCGGCAAGATTGCCTTGAAGGGCCTCGTTGTTTGCATTTTAACGTCACATTGAGCCGATTACAAACAAATCTTTGTTTTTCGATTATTTGTTGTTCCCGCTTAACAATTAGTGTTGAATAAAATGTGCATAGCGCACAACTGAGAACAAAAAAATACGGCTCCGATTAACCTGAAAAGGCATACCGGAATACCGTATTTTTATTCAAATTTCCTCGGGCTACATAATTGTTCAGACAGCTGAGTTTCGCTTTTCTATAAGCGCCTGCGCACTGCGAGCGAGATTCCTGTAGTCCTCGGCGCGTTTAGTATCCCCAAGCTTTTCACAGGCCCTCGCACAGTTTTCGCAGCCTGAGACATACGCTGTGCTTTTGCCGTACACCTTCTCAGTGAGCTCAAGTGCCGCAGAGAAGTCATCCAGTGCCGATATGTAATCTTCGCGCTGGAAGTTCAAGGTGCCGCGAGTATTGAGCGCCGCGTGGTAGTGGGCTTCGTCACCCACTTGTTTGAATGCCTCGATTGCACGCCCTACATGATCCTGAGCCTTATCCAGATCCCCCTTTGAAATGTACAGAGCGGCAAGATTGTTGCAGGTGCTGCCAAGCTCTGTCACGTTCTCCGGAATTTTCTCAATGTTTTCCAATGCGTACAGCAGATAGCTTAGTGCCGATTCTACATCTCCAAGATCCTTATATACCAGAGCGATGTTATTGTACAGTGAAGCATATACATAGGGGTTGTCAACACCGCTGCTTTTGAATATATCCCCTGCCTGTGTAAAATTTTTCAAGGCCTTGTCTTTATCACCCATTAGCCGACATGTGCCGGCCATGTTCAGCAGCACCATGGCATAATTCGGGGTGTCGTTGAGATGAAAGCGCTTGAGCTCATCCACGGCTGCGCTGAAGCTGTTCATCGACTCCTGCCAGCGGCTCAGGCCTCTGTAGAAGCAGGCCAGCTCGTTACATACACTGACATAGTCCATGTTCGGTTTTGCCTCCGGTATGCAGTTTGGGCACCCCTGTGAAAACAGCGGTGCCTGTCCCTGCTCATAAAAGCGCTGTTTGCTCCCGAGCAGAAAATTTTCTATCCGCGTGAGGTCATTTGTTGAATATACATCGTCAAGCTCCTTGTAAAACTTTTCTATTTCAGTCATTGTAAGCTTCCCTTCCATGCTTAATTATTATTGCTTTAGGTCGAACTGCAATATTTTCTAATAATACTCCAGGCAGTCGTAAGCGAACAGCAAACGGTGGCGGTCCAGTCCGTTTTCAAGGTCGTGTGGTATCATGCTCTTTATCTTAGCCAATTTATTGCTGACAGTGTTGCGGTGCATAAACAAATCCTTAGCAGTTTGACTGAGGTTACCGCTATTAATAAGATAACAGTGCAATACATCAAGGAGGTCACTTTTATGCGCTTGATCATATCGGCGAAGCATCACTACAGACGGAGTGACCAGTGTGAGCACATCCATATTTCCGTAGTCCTGAGCGTACTGCCGTGCACACATGCTTATCACGAGCTGATTTGTATAAGAGTATACGTCCAGAAATTCTTTTCCAGGCTCTGTGCCAAGATGTATAGCCAAGTCCAGACAACGGCTGCATATACCGTATTGAGTTCGGATGTACTCGTACTTTCGCATGGCGTAGCCTGTCATCATTACGGCTCCGGTCCGGCGTAACATTTCTTCGATTTCCTTTTTTGGTATGTCCGGTTCATACCGCCTGCTCTCCTCAAAATGAAGTATAACAACCTTCTGTTCGTAGCAGAAAATCTCACACATTGGCAGCAGTCCGTCGAGTGCATCGCGTATCGTGATAAGATCGCCGCTTTGCCCAGCATTTCTCAGCGCCACCGCCGAAACACGGAAAAATGGCTTTATTTTAATCCCTATTTCTGTGAGCGCATCCTTCACATCTCGGTTTGAAATAATACTGTTGGACATTATCCTGTCCCAAAGCCGCAGAAGTGGGGCGCGGGTGTCCCCCTCAACATGTATTATATCACGTGAGAGAATCTGATTGAGCGCGTTAAACACGGGCGCCACACTGCAGCTTATTTCCATGCAGGTAACATTGGCCAGCCTTGGCTCGGAGCAGAGCAGACTCTCCTTCGCTTCGCAGGCAAGCAGTATTGCGCCTGAATAGAAACGGGCATCTTGCATTTTCAGGAAATCGCGCTGCGTTCCGATGTATATCAATCCTGTAAAGAATTTTTTCTGGTTGGACAAAAGCCGTATATGTGAGATTCCCAACATATCCGCCGAGGCAAGGCGAAAGTGTACGACATGCCCGCCCAATTTGCGTATGAGCGCTTCAAAATTCGGCGCATTTTTTCCATCCCATTCAAGTGCCATAACAAGTTTCACCTGCCTGTTTTTTTATATTTTACCACACAGTGCACAACCTGGCAAACACATTTTCCCCATCTATCC
>CATJWG010000262.1 GCA_949744165.1 uncultured Eubacteriales bacterium
AAGCAGGAAACGGGTAAATAAAGCAAAAACTCCGGTCCCTTGGCGGACTGGAGTTTTTGCTTATACTTTAAGGATACGGCTATACAGCACGCAAGCTCATCTCAGTGCAGATGATATGGCAGACGGTGAAAGTCAGAACGGAGGCAAGGGCGGGGATATTTTTGCGGTCTGTTGAAAACAGAATAAAGGCCACGCAGGGAAAAAGGCATAGTCCCCATATTGCCGGTGCATGGTGGAATCTATATACGTGAATGCCGAGTAAGTACAGCGCCCCAGGGCTCAAAGCCGATGCGGTAATTTTTCGACATTATATACCTCAGAATTTCCACGGGCGCCGGTTACCGTCCCAGCCGTGCTGGTGCCAGTAGTCAATATCAGCCTTTACCCAGCCGCGCTTGTGCATTTTACGCATTAGGTTGAAAAAAGCGCGGGTTTTGCGCGAGGGCTTTACATTGCGGTGGTTTTTCTTTATCTCGAGATAAAGTGCGGTGGTTTTTTCCTCAATCTTACTTCTGATTTTCGGGCTGACCTTGTCCCAGGAAGTCTCTCTTACATTGAAGCCGAGACTATATATCTTCGGCACGCCCCAGAAGAACAGGCTGTCGGCCATGTCGCGGTTGGTGCTTTTTGTCCCTGAGCCCGCGGCGGTGGAGATGCACACGGCCTGCTTGGAGAACATCTTTTCCGACGGACGGTGAACCATCCAGCGGAAAGCGCAGTGGTCGAGGAAGGACTTCATCGCGCCCGTGACATGATAGACGTAAACGGGGCTGGCCAGAATTATCACGTCTGCGTCATCAAGCGCGCGAAGAATTGGCTCAAGATGGGGGAAATGCGGGCATTGCGTTTCGTCATTAAAGCATGCTCCGCAGCCGCGGCAGAAAAAATTGAAGTCCACTGGCAGGAAAAATTCGTTTATCGAGCCGCCGAGCTTGGCAGCGAGCAGCCGGGCAGCGTTGTAGGTTGAACCCTTGTGACTTTGGCCGTGGATTATCACAGTCTTTAGCTTTTGCTCCTCCTGAGGGCTTGACGAGGTTAGCCCCGATTCGGGCAGGGGAGGTATAGCGGACTTACTCAAGGCCAAGAGCGGATTTCCACTCGGCCGGCTTGAATCCGGTTAGTACAAAAGCATCGCTCACGAGCAGGGGACGCTTTACGAGCATACCGTCCGAGGCGAGCAGCTCATACTGTTCGTCCTCGCTCATATGTACCAGACGGTCCTTGAGCTCAAGCTGCCGGTAGAGCTGACCGCTGGTGTTGAAAAAGCGCCTGAGCGGCAGGCCGCTGCGCTCATGCCACTGCCGAAGCTCCGCGGCAGTGGGACGCTCATCCTTTATGTGGCGGGAGTCAAAATCAACGCCGTTTTCCTCCAGCCATTTGCGCGCCTTCTGGCAGGTGGTGCACTTGGGATATTCGATAAAAAGCATGGTTGGCCTCCGAGTCGTTATTGTAGTGTGAAATTATAGCACGGCGGAGAAAAAAGCACAAGAAGATTCAAGCGGAATTTTTGCGCTTTTTTCTTGTGCACTGTCCTTGAATCATGCCGGCGGCTGTGGTAAAATTTGAAATATGAATATAAATTTGCGAAAGAAATCTTCTGTGGAGATATACAACGCGGGGAACAGGGTGATGAACACCTATATTTACCGCGCTCCGTCCGGCTGGGTTATGATTGACACGGGATATGAGCACAGCCTTGAAAGCGTGAAGAGAAGGCTGAACAGGTGCGGTATTGCGATAGAGGACATCCGGTATGTTTTTCTTACCCACGCTCATGACGACCACGCGGGCTTTTTGAATGAGCTGCTGTCGAAATATACGGATGTAAGGGTTATCGTGAGCGATAAAGCAATACCGGTGCTTTTGAAGGGGCAAAACTCGTTTGCCGGCGGGTGCAGCGGACGACTCTCTCTGGCTTTTTGCAGGCTGATGACCATAACGGGAATGGGGGAGCACCGCTTTCCGGCGATTGAGGAGAAACATCTTGGCAGGCTTATTGAAATATCGCCAGAGAACAGGGATGATTTGGAGACTCTACTGGGAGGGAAGATTCTGGTTACGCCGGGACACACGGCGGATTCAGTATCGCTGAAGATAGGCAATATTATTTTTTGCGGAGACGCCGTAATGAACGGAGTACCAAGCATTAACAGAGTCACGATATGGATAGAAAATAAGGCGGATTATTTCAATTCATGGGATATTCTGCTTGCGGAGAGTGCTGAAAAGCTTTATCCTGCGCATGGCAAGCCCTTTGACAGCGGAGAATTGAGAAAATATAAGAGCTGCGCTTCAGGAGTAAGACTGTATACTCTGCGCTGAGCAGATATGCTTTGCCACAGGTTCCTTGAAGCCATGGGGAAAGCGGAAAATCGTAATATGCTGTTAGATGGGAGCGTGGAGCTATGGGCGGATTTTTCAGTTCAAATAATATTTTGTTTCGCATGACGGAGCGGATACTCGACGTGTGCGTGCTCAGTCTTATGTGGCTGGTATGCTCGTTTCCCGTGCTCACGGTTGTGCCGGCGTCGTCGGCGCTTTACTATAGCTGCGTAAAGTGCCTGCGGCGCGGAGAGCGCGGGCCCTATGTGAATTTCCTGCAAGCCTTTCGGGATAACATGAAAACCGGAATCGGGGCTTCGGCGGTATTTGCGGCGCTGGGTCTGTTGCTTGTGTGGTTTAATTTCATGCTTGGACAGCTTGCCCCGTTGACGGCGAGGATTGCATACCTGATAATCATGCTGCTGCCGGCCGGTATGCTCAGCATTGTCTGCGCGGCGCTGTCGCGCTTTAACTGCACGGTGGGCTCTCTGCTGCGGGACGCCGCGCAGCTTACGATAAGGCATCTGCCGCGCGTGCTCGCGGTGGCGGCGCTTAACGTGCTCACGGTTTTGACGTGCATAAAGTATATGTTTTTCATGGTTTGGATTTTCTTGCCGGCTGTGGATGCGCTGCTGGTGTCGCTGCTTTTGGAGCCGGTGCTGAAAAAATACACTCCCATGGAGGAAGGGCTTGAGGACCTGCCGAAAGAGGAGTGGCCGTGGTATCTGAGATAGTGGATAATGACAGAAATTTCCCCTGAACCAAGCTCAGGGGAAATACTTTATTTTTTATACCTTATATTTTATAAATTCGTAAATCCCCGCGGCCAGATTCGCATGCCCCTTTTTTGTCAGGTGCATAAAGTCAATCTGGTTAAATTCCGCTCCGCAGTCGGCGGCGTCAAGAAACATGCATCCGTTTTCCTGCGCCACACGGTTGTACTCACTTGGAATTTTCGCTGACTTCTCTACGCAGCCACGGCCCATAGTGCCCATTTCGTCGGCAACGGGGGAGGTAAGTACGCCCTCGCCTATCGGGGGAGGGGCGACTATGAGTATTTTCGGCTCGCCACCGGGGCCCCAGCAGTCTATTGTTTTTGCCTTCTGCACAAGACGGCGCATACCCAGACCAATAGCGAAGGCGTTCATGCCGAAGCGTTCCTTGCTGTCATTGGTGCCGAGCATGATTATGAGCAGGGACACAGGCTCGTGGCTTTTCAGGCAGGGCCAGAGATAGTGCAGGGAGTCCAGCCCGTCATACAGAGGGTCGGGGAACACCGTGGTGCGGCCGGACAGCCCCTCTTCATAAACCTTGTATTCCGTGCCTAACTTTTTTTCCAGCAACATGGTCCAGCGCTCGTCCTCGTTGAAGCGGGCGAGCTGCGGGTCGGCGCAGTCGTTCGGGTCGGCGCAATAGCCATGGGTGTTGGAGTCGCCGAGACAGACAATGTGTTTTTGCATTTGTGCCGCCTCACTTTACTGTTTCCGGCAGGCTTGCCGCCGCGGCGGACTGGCCTACGCGTCGGAATTTTTCGTCAGGAAGGGCCAGGTGAATCTTTTCGTTGACCCCAGCGTATTCCTCCGAGAGCACCTTTTTGCAGGTGTCAAGCAACAGGTCTCCGCCCTTGCCGCTCATTACGCGACCGAGCAGCAGCACATGACGGAAGGAATAAAGACTGTAGTAATGGGCAAGGGTATGCGCGAGATAAACGCCGATGCTCTCATAGATTTTCGCTGCGCGGGAATCCCCCTGTTCCATGAGCGCCTGCACGGCCTTGAGTTTTTCGGCGGGGGAGGCGTCCTTGTCCAGCTCGATTCCCGCGGCGGGGGCGAGCTTTATCACAGCGTCCTGAGAGAAATACTTAACGCCGCAGCCGATGTCTCCGCTCCACTCGTCAACCATTGCCTCGGGTGAAGCGTCCACAGGGACGAAGGCCAGCTCGTTTAGCCAGCCAGTAATGTTGCCGTCATTATCGACATAGCCGACGGCCTCGCTGGTGCCCATAGCGATGCCGAGCACATTGTCGTCCTCCAGGCTCATGGCGCCGGCAAGAGCGGACACGTCGCCGTCATTGACGACGGCGTAGGGCACATTGCCGAAGGTGTCTGTTATAGCGCGGATGTAGATGTCCTTGACCTTCGCATCAAAAAGGTCCTTGGGGACTTTGAGGAACAGGGAGGCGTTCATGGTGCGGTTGTCTATGTACACGCCTGCGGAGCTCACTCCCACGGCGTCTACGCGCGGCAGGTGCTCCGCCGCGGACTTAAGTGCAGAGACTATACCCTCGTAGTGGTAGTCGGGGTCAGAGTTTATTTTCGGGAACCAGACGACCTCCTCGCTGTAAACACTCTCGCCGTCAATTACGGCGGAGACCTTGCGGTCGCTTCCGCCAGCGTCAAAGCCTATGCGGCAACCCTCAAGATGGCGGCCGATGGCCTTTGATATGCTTTTCTCCTCCGGCACGGCGTCCACGCGCAGTACCTCGAAGGGGTGCTCAAACACATTCCCCATGTAGTCAAAGTCAAAGTCACGCTCACCGCCGGCGGAGTAGTGCTCCTGCATAGCGCGGCAGACCTTCTCATTGCCGGCAAGGTAGACGCGGAAGCCGCCCTTCATCCACAGAAGGGTCTTGATAATTCGGTCTATGTAGTACACGTCCGCGTCGAGCATTTCCGGCGTGCCATGGACAAAGGTGCGCTGTACCGCGACCTGCCCACCGGAGCGTTCCACGGCAACGTCGAAGGGCTCTTTTGCGTCCCTCAGGAAAGCCTCGTTGAATTTACCGATTGGGATAAAGCCAGGGTCCAAAGGGGGAAGATGCATGGTGTTTACCTCGATGTCAAGATGTTTCATCACAAGCTGCCTCCTTAAAAAGTATGAAATATATGTCCGGTTGGCCTTATGTTTTGTGATCTTTGCCCTGACTATTAAAGTATCAGTTTTTTCGTATTTGTCAATAGATGTAAGAAAATTTTCCAATCCTCTATTGACGCGGGGACCGGAAAGAAATATTATGGGCATATATTCATAAGGGGAGGGCTTTGATATGAACCGAGATAATTTGACTTCGTGGCACGGCTGGATTAAGGCCGAGCTGGACAAATGCGCAGATTTCTGGCTGGACAACGGAATGGACAGCGTACATGGCGGAGTTTACACCTGCCTGGACCGCAAGGGGGAGATATACTCCACTGACAAGAGCGTTTGGATGCAGGGGCGTTGCGGCTGGATTTATGCTTACCTGTGCCACGTGTATGGAGTGCGCGACGAGTGGCTGGCGGCCAGCGAGAGCTGCCTGGATTTCATGGAGAAGCACTGTATAAACCATAACGCGGGCGGACGGCTGTACTTCACCGTAACCGAGGATGGGCGGCCTTTGCGCCAGAGACGCTATTATTTTTCGGAGGCGTTTTACGCGCTGGCGAATGCGGAATACTACGGCGTGACGGGAAAGAGCGAGCACCTTGAGCGCGCGCGCCGCGCTTACGACCTGTATTGGGATCTGGCCCACGGCATGGCAGACCCGACGGGCTTGGGGCCGAAAACCATACCGGAGACGCGCACCGGCCGGGCTTTCGGAACTCCGATGATTATTCTGAACGTGACGAGCGTGATGCTGCGGGTTGACACCGAGCGAAAGGCGATTTACGAGCAGCGTGCGCAGGAGTGCGTTGACGAAATCTTCGCCTACCATGTCCATCCTGAGCTGAACTGCCTGCTGGAAAACGTCGCCGTGGACGGCACGCCGAGACTGAACTGCACCGAAGGACGCATTGTAAACCCCGGACACGACATCGAGGGCGTGTGGTTCCTGCTTGAGCACGCAGCGCGCACGGGGGACAGGGAGCTGGTGAAAAAGGCCGCGGAGATTTTTGACAGGGCCATCGTCGCGGGCTGGGACGAGCGGTACGGCGGATTGCTGTACTTTGTTGACTGCCTGGGCAAACCGCCGGAGGCCTATGAGCACGACATGAAGCTCTGGTGGCCTCACAACGAGATAATGATTGCCTCTCTGATGCTCTACAGGGACACGGGTGAGGAGAAATATATCAACTGGTTTGATAAAGTCATGGAGTATGTAAAGGCCCACTTTGCCGACCCCGAGTACGGCGAGTGGTACGGCTATCTGCGGCGCGACGGGCTGCCCACCGAGCCGTCCACAAAGGGCTCGACTTTTAAAGGCCCTTTCCACCTGCCAAGAGCCCTGAGCATGTGCGATCAGATGCTGACAAAGATGCTTGAGGGCTGACTCACATTTTCTGCAAGGATATGGAAACTGTGAGTATTTACAAAAAATGATTAATAAATTTTTGTAAAATGACGTTTTCATTTGGAAGCTATGTAAATGCTTGACTTTTAACGGCAAAAGCTATACAATCTGCACATAAAGAGTGTGGGAGACTCTCACATTTTTATAAAAAATTCAGGAGGTTACCAAATGAAGAAGATGAAAAAAATCCTTGCGCTTGTCTTGGCGTTGACCATGGTGCTTGCGCTGTCGGCCTGCGGTTCTCAGCCTGCGCCAACTCCGGCTCCGGCTGATACTCCGGCTCCGGCCGCAACCCCTGCTCCCGCTGAACCTCCGGCAGATGATAACACCGGAGCCGATGAGCCCACTGAGAACGTAGCCGACGCTATCACCGTCTGGGTTTACCCCGTAGGCGGCTGGGGCGATGAGGCTAAGGTCAAGCCCCTTATCGACAAGTTCACCGCCGACACTGGCATCACCGTGAACATGGAGTGGCTAGCCTATGCCGACGGCGACGACAAGGTCAATGCCGCACTCACCGGAGGCAATGCCCCTGATGTCATCATGGAAGGTCCCGAGCGCCTGGTTGCCAACTGGGGCGTAAACGGTCACATGGTAGATTTGGCTGACATGATTGACGACACCGACCGCGAGGAAATCCTCCCCGCCGCTCTTGAAGCCGGCACCACTGCCGACGGCAAGGTCTATCTCTACCCGATGTTCAACGTCGCTCATTGCATGGCTGTAAACTACACCGCTGTTAAGGAAGCCGGCGCCGAGGAGTACATCGACCTTGAGACACGTACCTGGACCGTGGAGCAGTTTGACAAGACCGTGGAGGCTCTGTACAACAAGTATGGCGGCACTGTTGCGGCTGTGTACTGTGCAGGACAGGGCGGTGACCAGGGTACCCGTGAGCTTATCCGCAACCGTTATGGCACCAAGCTCACCAACGCTGAGCACACTGCTTACACATGGAATACCCCCGAGGTTATCAACGCTCTGACCGACCTGAAGAACATGCCCGGCATTGACTTCGACGCCTCCCTCGCCGGCGGCGACGAGATTGCAAAGTTCTATCAGGGCGTGCTGAAGATGGCTTTCTGCTGGAACGCCGCACAGCAGCTTGACCCCAACCAGGCCGGCACAGGTGAGGGCAAGACCCTCTCCGGCGACGAAATCGTATACATGTGCTTCCCGACTCAGGAGGGCAAGGACCCCGAGGAGGGCTCTGGCGTATGGGGGCTTGGTTCATTTGACACCGGCGACGAGGCCCGCATAGCTGCAGCCAAGGTGTTCATCAAGTACATGTGTGACTCTGAGCATTGCTCCGAGGCTGGCGATATCTCCAACTTCTTCTCCTGCCGCTCTATGGCTGAGGGAGTCGAGATCAAGTCCAGCAATCCTCTGCTTGTTGAGTACTACAGCAAGATGATGCCTTACATGGGCGAGTACTACCAGATCACCACCGGCTGGGCCGGCGCTCGTACCGAGTGGTGGAATATGCTCCAGCGCGTGGGCGCAGGCGATGATATTGCTACCACTGTGGCGACCTATGAGGCCAATGCCAACGCTGCCGCCAACGCCGGTTGATGTCTATCTTTTAAGCGCCAGTCATTTTTGAAATGAAGGGTTCGCGCGCCCTCCTTTACGCGTAAGCGCAGGGGAGGGCGCGTCTTTTATCCCCAGACGGGGCCGCGAACGGACCGTCCGTATTTGTACGGACAGCGGCACACGGCTCCGCTCAGTCAAGATGATTCCAGAAAGGGGCGATGAGCCTTGGCAAGACAGAAACAGACGACAATGAGTAAGGAACTGGTTCGCAGGGAGAACACCTCGGCCTATCTCTTCCTCCTGCCCAGCCTGATTTTCTTCGTTGGGTTTGTGGTCATTCCCATGGTAATTTGTATTGGATACAGCTTCACCGATGCGAACATGAACTCAAAAACCAATCCGACAACCTTTGTAGCCTTTCAGAACTTTATCCAGCTCTGGCAGGATAAGACCTTCCTTGGGGCACTGAAAAACACCTTCCTGATAGTGTTGGTGAGCGTACCAACGGTGTGCCTGTTCTCACTGTGGGTCGGCTCGGCTATCTACAAGCTGAAGGGGCCCGTGCTGTCCACCTTCCGCTGCATCTTCTATCTGCCGGTTGTTACCGGTTCCGTTGCCGTAACTGTGGTTTGGAAGTGGATGTATGACAACTACACCGGTATTTTGAACTATGTGCTCTCGCGCACGGGAATTATTGAAAACAATATAAACTGGCTGGGCGACGAACGCTTTGCGCTGTGGTGCATCATCCTTATCCTGTTCACCACCTCCGTGGGTCAGCCCATAGTGCTGTACGTCTCGGCCTTGGGCAACGTGGACCATTCTCTGGTCGAGGCTGCGCAGGTTGACGGCGCGACCAATTCCCAGGTGTTCTGGAAAATCAAGTGGCCGCAGATGATGCCCACAACGTTGTATATTCTGGTGATTACCACGATAAACAGTTTCCAGTGCTTCGCGCTTATACAGCTTTTGACCTCCGGAGGCTCGGGCACAAACACGGTAATGTATTACATATACTACACCGCTTTCAAGATGACCGAGCAGGTTGGCCACTTCGGCTACGCCAATGCCATGGGCGTTATATTGGCAATTTTCATCGGTATTTTGTCCGCAATCCAGTTCAGACTGGCCAAAGAAAAGTAAGGGGGTGGGAATATGAAGCTTGAAAAACGTGCGACACCCTATAAGGTGTTTTCGATTATTATTCTGGTGATTTTGGCTTTCCTGTTTCTGTTCCCGCTTTACTGGATAGTAACGGGTGCGTTCAAGACCACCGCGGATATCTACGCGCCGGATCCGCAGTTTTTCCCCAAGGAGTTTACGCTCAACAACTTTGAGCGCCTGTTCGCAAAGCGCACGGCGCCAGCTTGGGAGTTCGCAATCCCGTTCAGCGCGCAGTTTTCGGCGAGCCACCAGCCGATTTATTTCTCAGTGGGGCCGACCATTCCCGCCGCTTTCCGCTGGCTGACCAATACGGTGCTCATGGCTGTCGTGGCTATGATTCTCACCTGTATCACCGCCTCAATGGCGGGTTACGCGCTGGCGAAGAAGCGTTTTCGCGGCCGCGCGCTGCTGTTTTCGCTTATCGTCTGCGCAATGGCGCTGCCCAAGCAGGTCATACTTATACCTCTGATAAAAGAGGTTTCAGCAATGCACATGTGGGACAGTCTCTGGGCCGTTATCCTGCCAACTGTGGGCTGGCCGTTTGGTGTGTTTCTGATGAAGCAGTTTTCTGAGAGTATACCTGGCGAGATATTGGAGGCTGCGAGGATTGACGGTGCAAGCGAGGCCAAGACCTTTACCACAATAGTGGTGCCTATGGTAAAGCCGGGCATAGGCGCGCTGGCCATCTTTACATTCATCAATTCCTGGAACGATTACTTCCTCCAGCTGATTATGCTCGGCAAATCGAGCAACTACACGATATCGCTCGGCATTGCCACGCTTCAATCGGAGACGAGTATTGACCACGGTATACTCATGGCCGGCGCGGCTTTGGCCTCAATACCAATTATCATCGTTTTCCTGATATTCCAGAAATACTTCACCCAGGGAATCACCATGGGTGCGGTGAAGGGGTGAGCGTATGATTTTGGCTCCGAATGTAGATGCTAAGCTTTATCGCGGCATCCATCCCAACCTTGATCTGGCGTTGGAGCATATTACTCCGGAGTTTCTCTCATCGCTCGGAGACAAGCGCGTGGAGCTCAGGGCCGGAGAGGTATGGTGTACGAGGTTTACATACGAGACGGTACCGGAGGAGGAGAGCTTTTTTGAGGCGCACAGGCTGTATTTAGACATACACATGATGCTCTCAGGAACCGAGCGCGTGGAGATTGCCGTGCCGGGCACGCTTGCACCACTGCGCAGCGAGCCGGAGAATGATTTTTACGCCTATACTGGCGTGGGACGGAGCCTTGTGCTCTCGCCGCATGAGTTTCTGGTTGTGTTTCCCAACGATGCACACCGGATAAAAATGCGAGTGAACGGTCCGGAAACGGTGAGCAAGGCCGTTTTTAAGGTAAAAATTTTCTAAGATTTTTCAAATGCGAAGGAGCATATTGAAGCAATGAGAGATATTTCAAAGTACAGAGGAATTTTCCCCGCGTTTTACGCCTGCTATGAGCCGGACGGCTCAGTAAGTCCCGCGCGGACGCGCGCGCTGGCAAACTATCTGCTGAAAAAGGGAGTCAAGGGTCTGTATGTGGGCGGATCTTCGGGCGAGTGCATTTATCAGAATGTGGCAGAGCGCAAGCTGGTGCTGGAAAACGTAATGGATGAGGTCGGTGATAAGCTGACCGTGATTGCACATGTCGCATGCAACAACACTGCGGATTCCCGTGAGCTGGCCGCACATGCGCAGAGCCTGGGAGTGGACGCGATAGCGTCGATACCGCCTATTTATTTCCACCTGAAGCCCCACGGAATTGCGGAGTACTGGAACGACATCTCCGCCGCCGCGCCGGATACCGATTTCTTCATCTACAATATTCCACAGCTTGCCGGTGTTGCGCTGACCCAGGAGCTGCTTGCGGAGATGCTGAAAAACCCGCGTGTTATCGGCGTTAAGAACTCCTCCATGCCGACACAGGATATTGAGCTTTGGGAGGAGACAGGCGGGGAAGATTTCATAGTCATGAACGGACCTGACGAGCAGCTTATCTCCGGCCTTGCAATGGGCGCAACCGGCGGCATAGGCGGTACATACGCCGTTATGCCGGAGCTGTATATGAAAATCATGGAGCTGTATGAAGCCGGTGATATGAAAACAGCCGCGGTTATTCAGCGAAGAGTTTGCCACATTATATACGTAATGTGCTCGGCATACGGAAACCTGTACGCTGTAATGAAGGAGATTCTGCGCATGCGCGGGCTTGACATCGGTGGTGTGAGAAAGCCGTTGCCGGCGATTATTGATGCCGACAAGACGATTGCCGCCGACGCGGCAAGGCAGATTGACGAGGCAATAGCTCAGTTTTGCTGAGATGAGGTGACAGGCATGAGAATTTATCAGGAGTCAGATTATCAGGAAATGAGCCGCCGCGCAGCCGGAATCATCGCAGCGGAGCTTGTGAGGAAGCCCGAGTGTGTGCTTGGCTTGGCAACGGGCTCAACCCCGGTTGGGACCTATAAGCTCCTTGTCGAGGGGAACCGGCGCGGTGACTTCAGCTTCAAGAAGGTCACGACTGTGAACCTTGACGAGTACAAGGGTCTGGCGCCCGACCACGAGCAGAGCTACCGCTTCTTTATGCAGGATAATCTTTTCAACAGCATTGACGTCGTACCAGAACGAACAAATGTGCCCGATGGACTGGCGCAGAACGCAGAAGCCGAGTGCGCGCGCTATGACGCGCTTGTTGAGAGCTTGGGCTATGCGGATTTACAGCTGCTCGGTCTTGGACGCAACGGCCACATCGGTTTTAACGAACCGGGCGAGAGCTTTGTAAAGCCGACGCACGTCGTTGACCTGACCGAGAGTACGATTGAAGCAAATGCCCGCTTTTTTGCCAGCCCAGACGAGGTGCCGCGTCAGGCGCTTACAATGGGCGTGGGTGTGATAATGGCTGCGCGCCGTGTGCTGCTGATTGCCAGCGGTGAGGATAAGTCGGAGGCCCTGTATCAGGCCGTTTGCGGACCGATAACGCCGCAGTGCCCCGCGTCAATTTTGCAGCTTCACCGTGACGTTGTGATAGTGGCTGATACCGCGGCGCTGGAGAAGGTCGCTGCGGCGGGGGTGAGCGTATGCGGATAAGCGGCGGCGAGGCGCTGGACCTCGAACGCGGCTTTGTAAAGCGTGAGCTGTTTACAAGCAGCGGCAAATTTGCAGAGACGAGTGGCGACGGAACGGTGCTTGACGCTTCGGGCTGCTATGTCATTCCGGGTCTGGTAGACCTGCATTTCCACGGCTGCAAGGGCGAAGACTTCAGCGATGGCAAGCCGGAGGGTCTTCAGGCTATGGCGCAGTTCGAGCTCAGCCGCGGTGTGACCTATATCTGTCCGGCGGGCATGACGCTGCCGGAGGATACACTCAGGCAGGCTTGCCTCACTGCGGCGCGGCATAAAAGGGAGGCGCGCGCGGGTGCGGAGCTTGTGGGCGTAAATTTGGAGGGACCGTTTCTCAGTGCCGCGAAAAAGGGTGCTCAGAACGGAGCCTTTCTCCACAACCCCGACGCTGCGATGCTGTCGAGGCTTCAGGACGCGGCGGGGGGTCTGGTAAAGCTTGTGACCGTGGCTCCAGAGCAGCCGGGTGCGGAGGAATTCATCCGTGCGGCGTCGGTAAGCGGTATAAGAGTGTCTGTGGGCCATACGACGGCTGACTATGAAACGGCGAGCCGCGCCTTTGCCGCGGGTGCGCGGCAGGCCACGCACTTATTCAACGCCATGCCGCCGTTTAACCACCGTGAGCCGGGCGTTGTTGGAGCGGCCTTTGACAATGAAGAGGTCATGGCGGAGCTTATCTGCGACGGTATACATATACACGAGAGCGTGGTGCGCGCTGTGTTTCGGCTCTTTGGACCGGAGCGGGTGATTCTTATTTCCGACTCACTGCGCCCGACTGGTATGCCGGACGGTAAGTACCCTTTTGGCGGACAGGAGATAGTCCTGAATGGACGCAGGGCTACAATGGCGGACGACCCAAGCACACTCGCAGGTTCGGTAAGTACACTTATGGACTGTGTGCGTACGGCGGCGTCTTTCGGCGTTCCGCTTGCGGACGCCGTGCGCGCAGCCAGCTTTAACCCAGCCTCAGCTTTGGGGCTTGAGGGGCGTATAGGCTCGCTTGAGAATGGTATGGACGCCGCGGCAGTGCTGCTGAATAAAGAGGACCTGTCGGTCCGCGCCGTTGTCTTTCAAGGCGAGCTGATTTCTTAAAAGCTCCCCGCTAAAACGGACACCTGACGTTACTCCATTAACATAGCGTCGGGGAGTCCATAAAAAAGGAGGAAAACCCGCCGGGCCGGCGGTGCGGCAGTGTGGAGACCTGCCGTAATGCGCGGAGAGTTTCGCTCTTTCCGGTGCGAGGGCGCTTTTGCGGAGGCTGAGCGTTCACGGCTCTGATATATGGCAACCGTATCATTAAAAGGTGTTAAGAAGATTTACGACAACAGTGTGACTGCGGTCCATGACTTCAATCTGGATATTGCGGACAAGGAATTTATTGTTCTGGTCGGACCCTCCGGATGCGGAAAGTCAACTACCCTGCGCATGGTTGCGGGACTGGAGGACATTTCGGAGGGTGAGCTGCTTATTGACGGCGCGCTCATGAACAACGTTCAGCCCAAGGACCGTGACATCGCCATGGTTTTCCAGAGCTATGCTCTGTACCCTCACATGACGGTGTACGAAAATATGGCTTTCTCACTAAAGCTAAAGAAAGTCCCCAAGGCGGAGATTGACAAGAAGGTGCGCGAGGCCGCGGCAATTCTGGACATCACGCAGTATCTTGAGCGCAAGCCGAAGGCTCTGTCCGGCGGCCAGCGCCAGCGCGTGGCCATCGGACGCGCCATAGTGCGCGAGCCGAAGGTGTTCCTTATGGACGAACCGCTGTCCAACCTTGACGCGAAGCTGAGAAACCAGATGCGCGCGGAGATAATCAAGCTCAGACAGCGTATCGACACCACCTTCATCTACGTTACCCACGACCAGACGGAGGCAATGACTCTCGGCGACCGTATTGTTATAATGAAGGATGGCTTCATTCAGCAGATTGGCACACCGCAGGAGGTGTTCGACCATCCGGCCAACGTGTTCGTCGCTGGATTTATCGGAATGCCGCAGATGAACATGTTTGAAGGCAAACTGAATAAGACAGGCGCGGGCTATGCCGTAACCGTAGGCGAAAACACGGTTATAGACCTTGCTCCCACGATTGCCGAAAAGCTGGCCGCGGCCGGATATGGCGAGAAGAATGTGATTGTCGGTATTCGTCCGGAGCACGTTCTGCTCAAGGACAGCGGACCCGATGTTCTAAAGGGAAAGGTGGACGTGTCCGAGATGATGGGCAGCGAAATTCACCTGCATGTCACCGCTGTGGGCAAGGATGTGGTGCTGCGCGTCAACACTGCCGACCTGTCAGCGGAAAAGCGCGGCGGCTTTGCCTATGGCTCAGATCTGAACTTCACCTTCCGCCCCGAGCTGATACACCTGTTCAGCGCAGATGACGAGAAAAATCTTATCTGATTCTGATTTGCTGGATTAAATGCAGAACAGACGTACCTCAATGGTACGTCTGTTCTGCATTGCCGGAGCTATGGCAAGGGGCACGTAGCGTTATAAAATACTCACGCTGCGTCCGGGGAAAAGAGGGATTGCGGTGCGGATGCTCTTTTTTGCGGGTAGGCCGTTTCCAAACAGAACCGTGAGGCGGTCAAGCTCCGGAGCAGGGGATATTCCCGTCAGGGCAAAGGGGCGAAGTTCTACCAGAGGACCGACGCAGTCAGCCAGATACACGCCTTCCGGCAGTGACAGTACGCCCTTGACGCGGTATGTGTCGCCGGCAAACATCTTTAAAAACGCCTCGACAGAGTTGAGGTCGAAGCCGGATAGCTGTATGGTAAGCTTCTGGAGTGTTATGTCGCGGGTGTGAATCTCGGCAGGGCCATCAGCCGGCAAGGGACGCTCCATTTCTGATATCCATTCACGCTCAATGCGGCCGAAGCTTGTCTCTCGCACGGGACGTCCGGGCTTCTGGGCCTCAGCAGTGTCTCGTATTTCCGCAAGCTGCTGCGGTGCGGCAAGGTCACATTTGTTTATTAGAACAAGGTCGGCGACTGCAAGCTGCATACGGCACACGCGGGCGGTCTGATAGACCTTTTGAAAGCGCGCTGCGTCGATAAGGCATATCGCCCCAGCGTAGTCCAGCGAGGCGAATTTGCCGCTTTGAGCGAGAATTGAACGGACAGCGGTGGGGTCGGACAGGCCGGAGGCCTCGACAAAAATGAGCTCGGGAGGCTCGTCAAGGGTGAGCAGGGAGGCAATACCTTCCTCAAACTGCTCAAGCCGACAGGAGCAGAAAATGGAGCCGTTGTTGATTTCAATGAGCTCAGCCTCGAGGTCGGATAGCAGCACGCCGTCTACGCCGACCTTTCCAAATTCATTGACCACTATGGCCAGCCGACGGTCCGGAAACAGGCGTACAAGCTTATGCAGAAATGTGGTTTTCCCAGAGCCCAAAAAGCCGGTTATAAGATATAGCTTTGTCATCGGGGCCTCCTTTCTGAGGCGAGCGGAGGCTGTAGACTCCGCTTACTGCTTGCGTTTGCTATTGTGCCTGACCCGAGGAATTTTCAGGGAAAAACGGACAGGAGGCACCGCGGCACTCACGGTTATGTGAGAAATAGTGGCAAACGACGTCCTGAGAGCCGCCGAGATCAAGTCCAAGCAATTCGGGCGCGGCCTCAGCCGCGGCGTTGGCCGACAGGCAGACCACTCGTTTGCAGCAGCGCGGTCCCTCAACCGAAGCGACGGCCGTCAGACAGCGGGCGGTCATAGCGTTAGCAGCGGACCAGCCGGACTTGGATGTGGGTGTGGTCTTTTGCAAGACGGAGGCGAACACGCCTGCACCGATGGCGGCACCGCAGCAGCCGTAATTGCCGCACAGGCCGCCGGGAATTTCTCCGGCGCGCTTTGCGGCTGTGTTCAGGTCGGACTCAAGGGCGCCGCGGCCGCGGTCTATGCGCATATGCACGGCAGTGAGCAGGGCAAGGGGGACGAGAACATGGTGGTCCGGACAGTGCATCGGCAGCTCTGGCAGGTCCATGAGCTCGCAGGCTATACCCGCGGGGGTGAGAGTCGTTCCTGCGTCGTACAGTTCAAGACAGCGTGCGATAAGCTGCGCGCTGCGGGAAGGGTCTGGAAGCATAAGGAGAATTCCTTTCTGTGGGTAAGTCAGAAAAAATAGCTTGCGAAAATGCGCGAGGAGTGGGAGAATAGAAGCGTGAGAAAAATCATGGGGCAATCCCCTCCCCACTGCCCGAGCTCGGCCAATAGAGGGGAAAGTAAGGTTTAGATTTGCGATTACATCACCGCGCGTATCGCAGCTTCAAGCTCCTCTCTGGAGGGGATGATGGATTTGAACTTCAGCTCACCGTTGATATACAGAGAGGGCAGGTTGGGTACGCCCATCTTTTTGAAGCGGGGTATCTCTTCCTTGATTGTATAGCGGTAAACATTGTAGTCAATCGCGTCACCAAAAGCAGCCTTGGCCTCGTCCGCTGCGGCGACCATGTAGGTGCAGGCCGCGCAGGTGGCGGGGTCAAGCGTGAAAGCCTCGACCAGCGGTTTTTTCAGGTTGGCGTAGTCAGGCAGCTCAACGGCGGACAGGTCGTCATCATCCTCGGCGACGTAGTCCTTTATCATCTCGCGGACCTCGTCCGGATGCTGGGCGGCCTGCATACAGCCTATCGTATTCTCAAAGGGAATGCCGAAGGGCATGTCGCAGCCGGTGGCCACGATAAGGCCGGTGGTATCCTCAAACGAGTCGAGCATGTCCACGACGTATTTCATGTTGTCCTGCTGGGTGCCATGGAGCATAATGGTAGTAAGAGGAATGTTGCCGCCGATTGATACGCTGTACTTGTCGCAGATTGCTTTTGCCGTCTGAATGTTGACGTTTTCATCGACAGAGATGCTATGGCAACCGGTTTTGCACATGACCTCAATGTTCCTGGTGGCATCGCCGCAGACGAAGAAGGATGCGTAGGCTCCTTTTGATTTTATGTGCTCAAACAACGCTGTGAAGGGCTCAGCTATGAACTCCTCAAAATGCGCGGTGGATATCTGAGAGATGAGGGGGTCAACTACGGCGATGACATCCATGCCTGCGTCGATAAAGTAATCCGCCATCTTGAAAGCGACCTTGTTGCAGAAGTCAAGCAGGTCGTGTACGTATTCGTCGTCGTCGAACATGTCCATGAATATGTTGCTGCCGCGCAGGTGGGAGGCCAGAGTAAGCGGGCCTGTAATAAGACCATAAAGTGCTGTGGTGTCTCCAATGGCTTCCTTTATGCGGCGCATGGAGCGGCAGATAAGGGGTATGCGGCCATCTTCGGCGGAGGGAATGGTACACTCACAGGGAACCACGGGATCCTCATCCTCGTCGCAGTCGAGCGGGTGGGAGGCCACGGATGGGGGGCCGTCGTCTGCCCAGAGCAGGTCGCAGCCGAGAATCTCTGCCTCCACCTGAAGGTCGAAGATGCAGCACAGGCCGTCCGGTTTGAAAAGGCGGTTGACCTCGAGCAGGCACTCGACCATCTTGTCCTCGTCCTGAAGAAACTCGGTGGCTGTATAGCCCTTGAGCCTGGCGGAATGAGCGCCGGAGAAGGGAATCCAGGGAGTGCGCGGAGTGCTCTTGTGTTCCAGAGCGGCAAAAAGTAATTCTTTTGGGAGCATATTTTTTCCTCCTTGCGTAGAAAATCAGATTTGAACGCGGATTATTAACTACAAGTATATCACAGTTATGTTCAGCTTACATAAAACTTATTTGCGATTTGTGAAAGTTTTGTACTATTTTTGGGATGGTGATTAACGTGAACGGCGCTGACGCATTTGCTTTTGATTTGGATACGGCGAAGCTGATTGTGGATTCTGTTGCCGCATTCAGCGGTGTGTGTTGCCGGCTTTTGGCCGCGGACGGAATGGCTGTATATCGCAGCGCCGGATATGTTGACGAGTGCACATATCTCCGAAAGCTATCGGGGAAGGCGCCAAGCTGTGAACGGCTGCATTTTCAGGGCATACGGTATTCAGAACGCCTGGGTGGACGCTATGTATACACCTGTCCGTCGGGACTGGCATACTGCGCAAGTCCGATCATAGTTGGCGGCAGCATAGCGGGCGGACTGGTGTCGGGACCCGTGCGTCTTGTGGAGGCCGATGATTTGTCGGAGGAGCTGGCAGAGCAAAGGCAGATTTCAGGAGAGCAGGTCAGTGAGCTGTGCAGCTTTTTAGGTGGGATTACGCATATGGAACCGGTGAGACTGAGTAGTCTGTCGGTTATACTGTTTGCCGGAACCGTCTGTATAGGCGACGACAGTCGCGAGCTTCTGCGCCGCCGTGGTGAGGATTGGCAGCAGAGAGAGATAGGACAGTATATACACCAGGCTAAGGCGGACATGAAAACGGGGCGCTATCCTATTGAAAAGGAGCAGGAGCTTTTTGCCGGGGTAGCGCGTGGAGACCGTTTCACTGCCATAGCGTTGCTCAACGAGCTCCTGGGGCATATATTTTACTTTGTCCCAAGTGAGGATATGAGGAAAATCCGCATTACAGAGCTGTTGTCGGGACTGTCGAGGGCAGCTGTGCAGGGGGGAGCGGACACGGGGCTTGTCTTAGGACTGAGCGAAAAGCATATAAAACAGCTTGGCAGGCTTCATTCACAGGAGGAAATCGCTTGGTGGACAGCTCAGGCAATGCGGCAGTACACGGACCTGGTGTTTGAGCAGATGAACTCGAAATATAAAAACACCATACGAAAGGCCATAAGCTATATGCAGCTAAATTGTGAAAAAAAGCTGACGCTTGAAGAGGTGGCCGACTATGTGTGCTATTCCCGCTCGCACTTTTCAAAGCTGTTTAAGGCGGAAATGGGCTGTGGTTTTCGCACATATTTAAATGAGCTGCGCGTGGAAAAAAGTAAGGCGCTGCTGCTTGAGAGGAGTATACCAATTTCAGAGATTCATACAGCCTGCGGCTTTGACAGCCAGAGCTATTATTGCAAGGTGTTCAAGCGTTTTGTCGGCGTTACTCCGGATTATTACCGCAAGCACAGCCGGCGAATAGACCAGAGCAGGGAGCGTAGCAGTCAGTCATGAAAAATTATTGCGATTTTTGGTAATTTCGCTTTATCCTTTAACTTTGCGGTTGCGGTTATTTTATTAATTTGATAAACTTTTAATTATAAATATTGCACATCGTAACGAGCAAAAAATTGAAAATGGAGGTATTCTTATGAGCATTTTAACTGAGATTGGCGAGGCCCTGGAGCGCGGAAAGCGCAAGCAGGTTGTGGCGCTTGTAAAGCAGGCGCTGGAAGAGGGTATGGAGCCCCAGAAGGTGCTTACCGAGGGACTGCTTCCCGGTATGGACGCGGTGGGCATAAAGTTCCGCAACAATGAGATTTTTGTGCCTGAGGTTCTTGTGGCCGCGCGTGCTATGAGCGCCGGCACCGAGATTCTCAAGCCACTGCTGGCTGAGACCGGTGGAACCAGCCTTGGCAAGGCTGTTATCGGCACCGTGAAGGGCGACCTTCATGATATTGGCAAGAATCTTGTCAAGATGATGCTCGAGGGTAAGGGCATCGATGTTGTTGACCTGGGTGTAGATGTGTCTGGCGACGCATTTGTTCAGGCTGCGATTGAAAACGAGGCGCAGATTATCTGCTGCTCAGCCCTTCTGACGACGACGATGAACTCCATTGGCGACGTAGTCAAAGCTGCGCAGGACGCCGGCATCAGGGACAAGGTGAAGATTATGATCGGAGGCGCGCCCGTAACGCAGGAATTCTGCGACAGCATCGGCGCGGACTACTATACAGTAGACGCCGCTTCTGCGGCTATTTGCGCGGCGGAGATACTCACCGCATAAATCAAAGAAAACCTGGAGTGGAGGCGAGGACATGAAGGCAGAACGGATTCAAGTTCTGGCAACGCAGTTCGGCGCGCTGCGCTGCGCGGCGGTAGACGCGCAGCAGATTGACTATGACCGCTCATTCCGAGACATGTGTGAAATGAACAGTTGCGGAGTATACGGGAAAAACTACATGTGCCCTCCGGCCGTGGGTCCGATTGACGAGCTGATGGCCGAGGCAAAGCGCTATCCGAAGGGCGTTCTGTACCAGACGGTGTTTCCGCTGGAGGATTCATTTGACTTCGAGGGAATGATAGAGGCAAAGAAAAAACATGCACACCTTTCTTCTCAGCTCCAAGCTGCGCTGCCGGAAGAGATTGGAGGTGAGTTCCTCCACCTGTCGGGAGGAGGCTGCCCGCTCTGCGAGAGGTGCGGCATACTCGACGCAGTTCCCTGCCGCAATCCAAAGCTGGCGCTCAGCTCCTTGGAGGCTTATGGAATCAATGTTTCCGTGACGGCCGGAAATGCGGGCTTGCCTTATATTAACGGGAAGGACACTGTGACCTATTTTGGTATGGTGTTGTTTGAGGAATGAACCATGCCGCAGCTTAATTTACATGTAAACGGACAGAGCCTGTCTATTCCTTTTGAGGGAAGGACGGCTCTGGCCCCGTTGCTTGAGCAGGCGGGGCTTATGCCGGAAACACCATGCGGGGGAAACGGTCTCTGCGGCAAGTGCTCGGCGCTTGCCGCGGGAGGATTTGACCCGCAGCCGGACGAAAATGGCACAATCCTGACCTGCCAGGCGCAGCTTACCGGCGACGCGGAGCTATATCTTACCGGAAAGCGCAGTATTTCGCGCATCGAAACGCGCGGAGAGCTGCCACCCTGCCATCCGGTACAGGGGCGCACAGGCTTTGCTGCGGCGGTGGACATCGGAACCACAACGCTGGCCGCGCGTCTGGTAAGGCTTGAGGATGGTAAGCTTATGCCTCCGATAGGAATGGAGAACCCGCAGCGCATGCTTGCGGGGGATGTTATAGGCAGGATTCAGGCCTCGGTGGAGGGAAAGCAGGGCCTTCTTACGGGCCTTGTGCGCGGCGCGGTGGAGGAGCTCTTGCAGCGCGCATGTGACGAGGACGAAATTGCTTCGGAGGACATTGTGCGGACCGTTATCACGGGAAACACCACAATGCTCTATCTATATACGGGAAGGAATCCTGAGCCGCTGTCCCATGCGCCGTTTCTGGCGGACTGCCTGTTCGGATATGAGAAGGAGCGAGTTTATTATCCACCCTGTTTTGGAGCGTTCGTGGGCGCGGATATATACACCGCTGTGCTCTCAAGCGGTATGTGTACGAAGCAGGAGACCGCCCTGCTGGCGGATTTGGGAACTAATGGGGAGCTTGTGCTCTGGCACGAGGGAAAGCTCACCTGCTGCGCCACGGCGGCCGGTCCCGCGTTTGAGGGGGCAGGCATCCGCTGCGGCGGTGCGGCTGTTCAGGGCGCGGTGGACAGAGTATTTTTACAGGACGGAGCCGTGTGCGCGGAGACTATCGGCGGCGTGGAGCCTGTCTGTATATGCGGAAGCGGCCTTATTGATTTGGCCGCGTGCCTGCTGGATGAGGAAATCATAGACGAAACAGGTTTTATGGAGGATGGACCTTATCGGCTGTCTGAGGAGGTCTGTCTTTATCAGGAGGATGTGCGCCAGCTTCAGCTTGCCAAGGGCGCAATTTGTGCCGGTATGCGCACGCTTTTGCAGGAGCAGGGACTTAAGCCGCAGGACGTGGAAACGCTGTACATAGCCGGCGGCTTTGGTACGAGGATGAATCTGCACAACGCCGCGCGCATTGGCCTGTTCCCTTCGGAGCTGGAGAGCAGGGCAAAGGCGATTGGAAATGCGGCGTTGAGCGGCGCAGCACTGATGCTTCTGGATGAGAGCAGCACGCTTGCAAATGTAGAAGCATGTTGTCTTAATCTGGCGGAGCTGCCCACATTTTCGCAGTTTTTTATGGAGCAGATGCTGTTTGAATAAGCCTTGGAGCAGGAGATACTGGCAACTTATGCTGCTGCAATAGAACTGGAGGTATGACTTATGTACACGCCACGCGAAAATCTAATGCATTTTTTCAGGAACGAGCCAGTGGAATGGAAGCCTATAAGCACTGATATGCTGAATTTCCTGCCAGAGGTTGTGCCTGAATATGTCGCACGCGGAACCGTTGCCCAGCAGAAGCCGTTTACCGGCCAATACGGCGGCCCAGACTGGTTCGGTGTAAACTGGTATTACGACCCTGTGGCACGCGGCTCAATGGAGACTATGCATTTGCTCGACGATATTTCCGAGTGGGAGGAGAAGGTTGTTTTTCCGGACCTGGACGCGATTGACTGGGAGAATTGCGCCAGAGAGAACGCGGAATATCTGAATACGGACAAGCTTATCTGCACCACGGTGTACAGTGGAATTTTTGAGAGGCTTATTTCCATGATAGGCTTTGAGGATGCGGCGGTCGCTTTGATTGACGAGGAGCAGCAGGAGGATGTGCACGCTTTCTTTGAGCGTCTGACAGATTTTTATATTGAGTATATCAAGCGAATGCACAAGTATTTCAACGTGGAGTTTGTCACTGTGCATGATGACTGGGGCACTCAGGACTCGCTTATATTCTCCGAAGAGTCTCATAAGGAAATGATTGAGCCCTATGTCCGCAAGCTGATTAAGGCTGTGCATGATGAGGGAATGGTCTACGACCTGCACTCCTGCGGCAAAATTGACAAGCTCATCCCGACGATAATCGACATGGGTGCAGACACGTGGAGAGGCCAGGAGACAGCGGTGAACAAGTATGAGCTGGTGAAAAAATACGGAAACCATTTTAAGTTTACTGTTGTAGTGAGGGCTGATGAGCCTGTGGATGACGACAATGCGCGTAAAAAAATGCAGGAGCTTTTGAATACGTACAAGGATGACAGGGTGCTAATAGCCATAGGAGGCGGCGCATTCACACCGTCGCAGCGTAATATGTTTGAGAAAATGGTACGGAAAACTTAAAAGTGCAAAAAATTTCCGGCGCGGTTACTGCGCCGGAAATTTTTTCGTATAAAGCGGGAATGTCAGGAAATGTGGGACAACAGGGCAATAGTCTCCACATGTGTCGTTTTTGGGAACATGTCTACGGCCGCGGCGCGCAGGGGAAAGTAACCGCGCTGCTTAAACAAGGAAAGGTCGCGGGCCTGGGTGGCCACGCTGCATGAGACATACACCACGCGCTCGGGCGACATGGAACACACGGCGTCTATCACCTGCTCGCTGAGCCCCTTGCGCGGCGGGTCGAGAACCACCGCGCCGGGGTGCAGTCCGCGCGAAGCGAGCTCCGCGGCAGCCTGTCCTGCGTCGGCGCAGATAAACTCTGCATTATTAATGCCGTTGCGACGCGCATTTTCGCGCGCATTTTCCACTGCCTCAGGCACTATCTCAGCGCCGATTACGCGTCCCGCTCCGCGCGCGAGGCACAGAGAGAGGGTCCCCGCGCCGCAGTACAGGTCAAGTATCAGCCCGTGGCCAGCAGGCGCGGCGTATTCCAGCGCCAGTGAGTAGAGCTTTTCTGCCTGCACTGGATTGACCTGGTAAAAGGACAGGGGAGACAGCTCAAATTCAAGGCCGCACAGCTCGTCGCTCATGGTGCCGCTGCCCCAGAGTGTGTAAAAATCTCCCGCGAGCACTGTGTTGCCGCGGCTTTTGTTGACGTTGAGGATTATCCCCGTCGCCTCGGGCACGGCGTGGCGTAGGACCTCTACAAGCTTTTTGGTTTTTGCACCGAAGCCTCCGGCAGAGACCACAGTGACGAGCATATCGCCGGAACGCAGGCCGTTTCGCGTGAACACGCGGCGCACGAGACCACAACCGCTGGCCTCATCATAGGCAGGCACACCGTTTTCACGCATAAAACCGCACACGGCGCGCGCGGCGCGGTCAGCACTCTCGCTCTGGATAAGACAGCGCTCAACCGGTATCAGCTCATGACTGCGCGGGCGGAAAAATCCGATTTCGGGTCCTTCGGCCACGGCATAAATACCTTTGTTGCGGTAGCCGTCCACGTTTTCGGCGCCGAATATTCTCTCTGCGCACAGGTCAAGACCTCCGACGTGACTGTAAGCATCGTTGACGCGTGAGAGCTTAAACTCAAGCTCGGTCTCGTAATCAACGTGCCGCATTGCGCAGCCGCCGCATTTGCCGAAAACGGGGCAATCCGCTTCCACTCGGTGGGGTGAGGGTTTTAAAAGCTGTTCCCCGCGCGCGAAAACGGCGGAGGAGCTTACCTTCACAATGCGCACTACCCAGTTCTCGCCTGGGATGGTACCCTTGATGAATACGGCGCGGCCAAGTATGTGGGCCACGCCGGCCCCGTCGGCCGACCAGCCGTCTATTGTCACGGTGTGAAGCTGATTTTTAACGAGCTCGTCCATGCCGGCGCATCTCCTTAGTTTGATTTTATCAGTCGAATAGCCTGGATTTGAATGGATTGGCGTTTCCAAGCCTTTTCGCACTCAGGCGAAACATGACGCAGCCGTCTGGACACACGATGGTTTTACTGTATTTTCCGTCACCGCCCACGTTTTCAAGGTCGCCGCCGCTGCGAACGGCTTCCATGATAGGGAACAGCACCAGCATAACCTTCGGGCAGATGCCCTGGCCTTGAGAGTTCACGGGGCAGCCATAGGTGCAGGTGTATTTGTCGCCGAGCTCCTCGCCATTGCGGCAGTAGTTTTCCGTGTGCTCGCCGCGCAGAAAGCCGGTGACCTCAACTTCAAACTCATATTCTTCATCGAGCCATTTTTTCATAAAGAGCCTCCGTAAGTCAAATTGAGCAGAACGTGGGTAAAATGCACAAGTAGAAATGCACACCCAAGGCCTGTCAGTACGGTGTTTTCCGCCACAACCCGATAAAGATATAGTACAGCGGCGGAAGCGTGACAATAAAAACATGATAACAAAAACGCTTTGACGCCCACTAAAAAACAGACCCCAGCCGATAAAATTCAGCAGCAGCACCGCGGCGGCCAGCGAGACAAAGAACCTTTCCAGAGCCTCGCCGGCGGAAAACAGCGCGGCGTCTTTATGAACAATAAATGCCATCAAAATAATACATGAACAGCCGAGAGTTTTCTCGCACACGTCAGGCAGGACGGAGGATTCCATCATGTTCATTATCGGGTTGGACTCCAATTTGAACAGCGGCATGAGCATTTACAGGATTTCCTGAAGAGCGACCAGCACAAGCGCGGGAGCACAGAAGCCGAGATACAGGTTCCCGAAAAGCTTTACCTACTTAACCACGCTTCACCCGTTCATGTCGCACTCACCGCCGACAAAGTCAATCACTACCTTCTCGCAGCTTCGACAGAGCCAGGCGGTAATTGCGGAGCCGCGCAGCAGATTCAGCTTTGACAAAACTATGCCATTGTGGAATTTTGCACGGCCTGCCACGGATCTGTCACCGCCGGGTAGCCAGGCAATTTCATACTGGCTTTGAATAAGGCCCTTTTCCATTTCCCCGCCGCAGTACGGACAACGCATATTTGTGCCTCCATATACATTTATTACTCTAAATTCTACCACAGGTTCAGTTTTGATTCAAGGAATATCGAAGAAATTGCGGGAATGGTTTACATATCTGGAAATTTGTGATAAACTAATTAAACAGGAAATAACACAAGTTGAGGACGAAGCGTAATGCTTGAGAAGATAAAACAGCTTGAGGACAGATTTGTTGAAATTGAAAGCCGTATGCTGCAGCCGGAGACATACGGCGATCCGGGGCTGTATGCGCGTCTGGCGCGTGAGCAGAAGGAGCTTGAGCCCATAGTCGAGGCCTACCGTCGGCACAGGGGCTACGAGGCGGCGATGCGTGACGCGCAGGAGCTCGTGGCAGACGCGGAAATGCGTGAGCTGGCCTTGGAGGAGTACGCGGAAGCGAAGGCTGCGCTTGAGCGCACGCACAGGGAACTGAAGCTGCTGCTTTTGCCGCGCGACCCGAACGACGCCAAAAACGTGATAATGGAGATCCGCGGCGGCGTCGGCGGCGAGGAGGGGATGCTTTTTGCCGGCGACCTTTTCCGCATGTACAGTATGTACGCTGAGCGGCGCGGCTGGAAAACCGAGGTCGTGAACCTCAACGACACGGAGTTGGGCGGAATAAAGGAGATAAGCTTCATTATTGAGGGCGAAGGAGCCTACTCCCGCCTGAAATTTGAGGCGGGTACGCACCGCGTTCAGCGTGTGCCGGTGACGGAGTCATCGGGGAGGATACACACCTCTGCCGCGACCGTGGCCGTGCTGCCGGAGGCGGAGGAGCTGGACTTTGAGATAAACCCGAACGACCTTCAAATTGACACCTACCGCTCCTCCGGCGCGGGCGGACAGCATGTGAATAAGACCGAGAGCGCCATTCGCATAACACATCTGCCCACCGGAACGGTTGTTGAGTGTCAGGACGAGCGCAGCCAGTACAAGAACAAAGACCGAGCGATGAAGATTCTGCGCTCGAAGCTCTATGAGGCAGAGCAGGAAAAGCGCCGCAGCGCCGTGGCGGCTGAGAGAAGAAGTCAGGTGGGCAGCGGAGACAGAAGCGAGAGAATACGCACCTACAATTTTCCGCAGAACAGGGTTACGGACCACCGTTTGACGGGCGAGAACAAAAACTTTAATATTTCCGAAATAATAAACGGAGAGCTTGACGAGCTGATCGACGCGCTTGTAACCGCCGACCAGGCAGAAAAACTGAAAGCGCAGGCGCAGGAAAAATGAAAACAGAGATAATCAGGGATAATACGGATGCCGCCGCGGAGATAATACTTCATGGCGGCGTTGTCGCAGTGCCGACGGAGACGGTTTACGGTCTTGCCGCGAACGGTTTGGACTCGGGAGCGGTGAAGAAAATTTATGAGCTGAAGGGCAGACCGGCGAACAAGCCGCTGTCGCTGCTTGTGCCTGACACGCAGGCACTTGGGAGGCTTTGCTGCGACGTACCGCGCCAGGCTCTGGCGCTTGCGGAAAAATTCTGGCCGGGGCCGCTGACGATTGTGCTGCCGGCGACGCCGGAGGTGCCGGAGACAGTGCGCGCGGGAGGAGACACCGTGGGCCTGCGCTGTCCTGACCATCCGTTGACGTTGCAGCTTCTGCGCCGCGCCGGAGTACCTTTGGCGGCGCCCTCGGCAAATCCGAGCGGCAGGGAGGGTCCTTTGACCGCTTTGCAGGTCGTGGCGTATTTTGACGGAAAGCTTGAGGCGATAATAGATGGCGGACCGTGCAGCGTCGGTATGGAATCAACCATAATTGACATGAGCTCCGCGCCTTATAAAATTCTGCGGCGCGGCGCGCTGTCGGAGAGCGAGATAGCCGCGGCGCTGTCCGAGTCGATAAGGCTTGTGGGCATAACCGGAGGCACCGGCTGCGGCAAGACCACGGCGCTTGGGGTGCTCAGGGACATGGGCGCGATGATAATCGACTGCGACGAGGTTTATCATGAGCTGTGCCATGACAGCGCGGACATGCGTGCGGAGATATGCGCTCAGTTCGGAGAGGTCTGGGGCGAGAATGGCCTGGACAGAAAAAAGCTCGGCGCAGTGGTATTCCGAGACCCCGACGCGCTGGAAAAGCTAAACGCGATAACGCACCGCTACGTTGACGCGCGGGTGGAGGAGCTTTTGCGGAGACACGCGATGAACGGCGGCACGCTCGCCGCGATTGACGCCATAGCCCTGCTCGATGGAGCATTCGCAGAGCGTACAGCCTTCAACGCTGCGGTTACAGCGCCGGAGGCGGAACGCGTGCGGAGGCTTGTTGCACGCGAGGGAATAAGCGAGCAGTACGCGAAAATGCGCATTGCGGCGCAGCGCGGCAGCGAATATTTTGAGGAGCACTGCGACTACGTGCTGAGAAATGACAGCGACATAGATACTTTCAGAAGTGAATGTGAAAAATTTTTTGCGGAGGTACTCGGAAATGTCTGAGGAAAACAAGGAGCTTAGAAAGAACCTTTTTTATGAGCAGAAAAACGGCAATGAGCTTATCGGCACAGACGAGCGTATAGCCGTTGAGGACTATTGCGAGAAGTACAAGGTATTTTTAAACGACGCGCGCACGGAGCGCGAGGCGGTCAACCGCGGAATTGAGCTGGCGGAGCGGCACGGTTTTGTGCCATACAAACCGGAAATGGATATAAAGCCGGGCATGAAGCTCTACCGCAGCAATCGCGGCAAGGCGCTTATGCTTGCGGTGGTGGGAAAAAAACCACTGTCGGAAGGCTGCAATGTTGCCGCTGCGCATGTGGACGCGCCGCGCCTGGACCTCAAGCAGCTTCCGCTGTATGAGGACAGTGAGCTGGCGTATTTCAAAACGCACTACTACGGCGGAATTAAGAAATACCAGTGGGTGGCAATTCCTCTTGAGCTGCACGGTGTGGTCTCGCTCAAAAGCGGCGAAACGGTGGAGGTCGT
>CATJWG010000263.1 GCA_949744165.1 uncultured Eubacteriales bacterium
GGCATCAGCCTCAACCCGCAGAAGGCCTCCGCGCGTGTCAATCCTCAGAAGGCTTCCGCAAGGACGAAGTAAGGGAAAGGAGAGAGTATAAATGCCTAAAGCAGTTATGTTTAATATGGCCGGCGAGAAGGTCGGCGAATATGAGCTCTCCGAAGCCGTCTTCGGTATTGAGCCCAACGAGGCAGCCGTACATGCCGCCGTCAAGAACTACCTGGCCAACCAGCGCCACGGAACCCAGAGCGCGCTTACAAAGGGCGAGGTTTCCTATTCCACAAAGAAGCCCTGGCGCCAGAAGGGCACAGGACGCGCCCGCGCCGGCTACACCGGCTCCCCCGTGTGGACGCACGGCGGCGTAGCCTTTGCTCCCAAGCCCAGAAGCTACAGCTACAGCCTCAACAAGAAGGTAAAGCGCCTGGCCCTGAAGTCCGCGCTGAGCGCCAAGGCCAAAGAGAACGAGATAATCGTTATCGACGGCCTTAAAATGGAAGAGCCCAAGACCAAGACCTTCAAGACCTTCCTCGACAAGATTGGCGCCACCGGCAAGACTCTGGTAATCACCGCCGATGTGGATGAGCTTGTCGTAAAAAGCGCCCGCAACATCCCCGGCGTTTTCACCACCATCGCCGGCATCCTCAACCCCTACATGGTGCTCAACAACACCCGAGTTGTGGTTGACAAGGCCGCCCTTGAGAAAATCGAGGAGGTGTACGCATAATGAAAACCGCTTACGATATCGTTATACGTCCCATCATCACCGAGCAGTCCATGGAGGACATGGACATCAAAAAGTATGTCTTTGAGGTGGCGAAGGATGCCACCAAGGTCGAAGTGGCCAAGGCCATCGAGGAGATTTTCGGCGTGCGCGTTATAAAGGTCACGACTATCAATGTCAAGGGCAAGAAAAAGCGCGTCGGCGGCAATCCCCAGGGCTTTACTAAGTCCTGGAAGAAGGCTGTCGTAAAGCTGAGCGAAGACTCCAAGAACATTGAGATCTTCGAGAACATGGCATAAGGGAGGAAGTAAGCTATGTCTATAAAAACCTACAGACCTACCACTCCCGCAAGACGTCAGATGACCGTCTCCGGATTCGACGGCGTTGATAAGCACGCCGCGCCGGAAAAGAGCCTGGTAGAAGTTCTTAAAAAGCACGCCGGCCGCAACAGCTACGGCCGCATCACCGTCCGCCACAAGGGCGGCGGAAACCGTCAGAAATACCGCGTTATCGATTTCAAGCGCAACAAGCCCGACATGAAAGCTCAGGTTCTGCGCCTTGAGTACGACCCGAACCGCAGTGCGTTTATTGCCCTGCTCCAGTATGAGGATGGAGAGAAGCGCTACATCCTTGCTCCCGCTGGCCTCAAGGCAGGCGACACCGTGGTGTCCGGAGCGGGCGCGGACATAATCCCCGGCAACGCCCTGCCGCTGGCAAACATCCCTGTCGGCACGGTTATCCACAACATTGAGCTCTATCCCGGAAAGGGCGCGCAGCTTGTGCGCAGCGCTGGAGTAGCCGCTCAGCTCATGGCCAAGGAAGGGAAAATGGCAACCGTCCGCCTGCCATCCGGCGAGTACCGTAAGGTTCGCATTGAATGCATGGCAACTATAGGCCAGGTCGGCAACGTTGACCACGCCAACGTCCACCTTGGAAAGGCGGGACGCAAGCGCCACATGGGCATTCGTCCCACCGTCCGCGGCTCCGTAATGAACCCCTGCGACCATCCCCACGGCGGCGGCGAGGGCAAGTCTCCTGTCGGACGTCCGGGACCTGTTACCCCTTGGGGTAAGCCCGCCCTCGGCTATAAGACCCGTAAGACTAAGAACCCGACCGATAAGTTCATAGTCAAGCGCCGCAACGCGAAGTAAGGAGGGAAATGAAGAATGAGCAGAAGTGTTAAGAAGGGCCCGTTCGCAGCTCCTGAGCTGCTCAAGAGGGTTGACGAGATGAACAAAAGCGGCAACAAGCAGGTTATAAAGACCTGGAGCCGTGCTTCCACGATTTTCCCGTCCTTCGTCGGACACACGATAGCCGTGCATGACGGCCGCCGTCATGTCCCCGTATATGTCACCGAGGATATGGTTGGCCACAAGCTCGGCGAGTTTGCCCCGACCCGTACCTTCAGGGGCCACTCCGGCAGCAAGACGGCCGGTAAGTAAGGAGGAGATATAGAAATGGAAGCAAAAGCATACCTGAAATTTGCGCGCATATCTCCCAGAAAGGTCCAGATCGTGTGCGACCTTATCCGCGGCAAGGACGTCAAGACCGCCAAGGCGATACTGATGGCTACCCCGAAGGCCGCCAGCGAGCTGATGATCAAGCTGCTGGGCAGCGCAGTTGCAAACGCTGAGAACAACTTCGGCATGGACCCCGAGAAGCTGTACGTTTCCCAGACCCACGCCGACCCCGGCCCCATCCTCAAAAGAGGAATGCCCCGCGCACAGGGCCGTATGTACCGCATAAACAAGAGAACCAGCCACATCACCATTGCTGTGGCTGAGAAAGAATAAGGGAGGAGGCAGAATATGGGACAGAAGGTTCATCCTCACGGAATGCGCGTCGGCGTTATAAAAGATTGGGATTCCCGCTGGTACGCAAGGCCCGACAAGGTCGGAGATCTGATAGTTGAGGACTACAAAATCCGCAAATACCTCAAAGAGACCCTGTATTCCGCAGGCGTCCCGACAATAGAGATTGAGCGCGACAGCGCGAAGGTGCGTATCTATATCCATTGCTCCCGCCCCGGCGTCGTTATCGGCAAGGGCGGCGCGGAGATTGAGCGCCTGCGCCTGAGCGTGGAGAAGATGATAGGCAAGCCCGTTGCCATCTCGATAGTAGAGGTGCGCACGCCCGACACCAACGCACAGCTCGTCGCCGAGAACATCGCCCAGCAGATTGAGCGCCGTATCGGCCACCGCCGCGCGATGAAAAACGCCATAGGCCGCGCAATGCGCATGGGCGCGCTGGGCATTAAGGTCATGTGCTCCGGACGTCTGGGCGGACGCGAAATTGCCGGCGTTGAGCAGTACCATGAGGGTACCATTCCCCTTCAGACCATCCGTGCAGACATCGATTACGGATTCACCGAGGCGAGCACGACCTACGGCCGCATTGGCGTCAAGGTGTGGATATACAAGGGCGAGGTGCTCTCCCAGACTCTGCGCAGCACGCCGCGCGTTATCGACATGAACAAGCGCGACGACCGTCGCAGAAACGACCGCCGTAATGACCGCCGCGGAGGCGGACGTCCCGGCGGAAACCGCCAGGGCGGCTACAACCGTGATAACCGCGGTCAGGGCGGATATAACCGCGACAACCGTGGTCAGGGCAGCTACAATCGCGACAACCGCGAGGCCCGTCCCGCACCCAGCAAGGAAGGAGGCAACGCATAATGCTTCTGCCTAAGAGAGTTAAGTACCGCCGCGTACAGCGCGGACGTATGAAGGGCAAGGCCACGAGGGGCAACTTCCTGGCCTACGGCGATTACGGCATCGTTGCCACCGAGCCGGCCTGGATAACCAGCAACCAGATAGAGGCGGCCCGTGTAGCCCTTAACCGTTACATGAAGCGCGGCGGCCAGGTCTGGATAAAGATTTTCCCCGACAAGCCCGTGACTCAGAAGCCCGCCGAGACCCGAATGGGCTCCGGTAAAGGCTCGCCCGAGTACTGGGTTGCAGTCGTAAAGCCCGGCCGCGTTCTGTTTGAGGTAGCCGGCGTGCCCGAGGAGGTTGCTCGTGAGGCGCTGCGTCTTGCAAGCCATAAGCTGCCCTGCAAGACCAAGTTCATGGCCCGCGAGAAAGCGGCGGCCGACGAGGCCGAGACTGAGAACGGTGGTGAATAAGATGAAGGCAGCAGAAATTCGCAATATGTCGGCCACGGAGCTTGAGGGCAAGCTCATGGAGCTGAAGAAGGATCTGTTCATGCTCCGTATGCAGCACGCTACCAACCATCTTGACAACCCCGTTAAGATTTCCGCAGTGCGCCGTGACATCGCTCGCGTGAAGACCGTCCTGCGCGAGAAGCAGAACTGAGGAGGTAAGTGGACATGGACGAAATTAGAACTACTTCCCGCAAGACACGCGTAGGCAAGGTCGTATCCGACAAGATGGACAAGACCGTCGTCGTCACCGTGGAGGACCGCGTGGCACACCC
>CATJWG010000264.1 GCA_949744165.1 uncultured Eubacteriales bacterium
AACCATGGTGATGCTTACAGCACACAAGCAAAAGGAAGGAGATATTAAATTATCATGAAAAAAGCAACAATAGCAAAACTGCTGGTCGTCTGCCTCATCGTTGGTATGATGGGCATGTCGATCGCGGCAACAACGGCACCGGCGCCGCAGGCCGCTGACGGATGGGTAGATAGGGTTTATACTCTGAGTGAAGACGCAAGCCTTACTGCTACACTTACCGATGGCGCATACAGGATTAATCTTGGCGCTAACAAGCTGACCGGCGGAAAGCTTACCGTCAACAAAGGTGCAACCCTTAATGTGTACGGCACTGAGGGCAGTGCAGAGCTTCTTTTCTCTGCTAAGGGCAAGGTAGAAATCACCGTAAGAGAAGCCTCTTATACGAACGCGAACACATATGAGGTCGATGCATCTGTTAAGCTCTTTAGCGGCAGCGAGTTTAAGTGCCTGGAAGGCGCCGCAGATGGAGTGAAAGTAAGCAACGCTAAAAAGGGCGAGCCTGTTGACGGATATATCACTTGGACTTACAAATCCTCCGGCGGCGGCGGTGGCGGCGGAAGCAGCACACCTGTGAAGCCGACCGACCCGACAGATCCCACTGACCCGACGAAGCCCGCGTTCACGGATGTAGCGGCTGACGCCTACTACGCAGATGCAGTGGCGTGGGCAATCGAGAAGGGCATCACTGTGGGTCTGACTGACACGACCTTTGGTCCCGATGCGAGCTGCACCCGCGGCCAGATGGTGACGTTCCTGTGGCGTCTTGCAGGGTCTCCGAAGGCGGCCGGAACAAATCCGTTCGGCGATGTGAGCGCAGACAGCTACTTCTATGACGCTGTGATGTGGGCAGTGTCCAAGGGCATCACGAGCGGCACGGCAGAAGATGCGTTCAGTCCCGATGCTACCGTGAACCGCGCACAGAGCGTGACCTTCCTGTACCGTTACGCTGGCTCTCCCGCGGTAGAGGGCAGCAATGCTTTCGCTGACGTGGCAGCGGATGATTACTTTGCCAACGCAGTTGCATGGGCAGCAGCTAACGGCATCACCGTCGGCACGACCGACACGACCTTCAGCCCCGACAACGCCTGCGTGCGTGGCCAGATTGTAACGTTCATGTATCGTTACGCAGGGGAGAAGTAATTAAAGCAAGTCACATGTTATGAAGGGCGGGGCCCTTAGCGGCCCCGTTCTTCTCCCATACCTCCTCGTCGAGGGGGTATGGGAGAAGAAATAAGGCAGTCAAAGCAGTACATGAAGGAAACAGGAGCAGAAGAGCAGTGGGCAGGTCAGAAAAGAAGAAAGTAAATCAAAATAGCCCCGAGCCGAAGACAGATACTCTCTACTCCGGAAAGAATGGGATAAGCGCAGCCGCTGTCGGTTTGTTGCTTTTCACCGTGTTGTGCCTGTGCTCCGCGTCAACAGTAAAGGCGGCGGGCATAGGTCTGAGCTTCTGCCTTGCCGGCGGAGCATTTGTGTGCTTTGGCAGTCTTCGAGACAGAATTGGAATTCCGATGCTGGCGCTTTGTCTGTTCGTTGTGATGGACGGAGTGTCGGCGTTCTATGCAATAGCAGGAAAATTTGCACTTTATGAGTTTTTGAAGGTTTTGTGCGCGCTGTGCATAGTATTGCTTCTGACAGCGCTCGCGCCTGGCAGGGGAGAAAAGCCGGTTCGCTGGATAGGAACAATCCTGGAGGTGGCGTGTGCGGCCGCGGCATTGGTTAGCGTAGACCTTCTGTCAACGCATATAGTCAGCGGAGCTGTTTTGAAGGCTTTGGAGGGAGTGACTCCAGACTATAGCGGCCTGGCGGGCGTTGAGGCTGGAGTGAGAATGACGTCCATATTCGCCAATCCGAACATATTTGCCGGATGTGCGGGAATAGGAGTGCTGCTGTCTTTGGGCCTTACGCTGTCGTCAAAGGGCCGAGAGCGGATATTGCACTGTGCGCTGCTGTATGTAAATTCACTGGCGTTTGTGCTTGCTTTCAGTATGGGAGCAAGCGGAGCGATAGCGTGCGCATTTGTAGCGTACTTGTTGCTTGAGAATAGAGTGAAGCGTCCTGAAAGCCTTGTGCTGATGCTGGAGACCCTTGTGCTGACAATAGTGGCTGCGGGAACGGTGTCGATGACAAGCTTTGGAGCGTGGGATGGAGTAAACCCGATTCCGCTGGCGTGTACAATATTGGGGGCGTGTACGCTGTGCGCGCTTGACTGCGTTGCTGGGAGCAGGCTGACAAAGCTGAAGGTGTTCAGCGGTAAGGCTGCGCTTGTAATTGTGCTTACAGTTATAGGAGCAGTGGCTGTGTATACTGTGGCTGCGTGGAACTGGACAGGAGGAGTAAGTCTGTCGTCAGGCGGCACTCTTCGACGTGCAGCATACCCCGAAGAGGGTACGTATTCACTCAGGCTTGAGGCTGACGCTCCGGTATATGTGAGTATAGAGAGCCAGAACCGTCAGGAGACGATGATGCATACATCATCGTCATTGTATAATGGTGATTCCTCCGAAGCTGTATTTACCGTGCCGGAGGACAGCTTGGTGGTGTACTTCAATTTCCGCGCCCCAGATGGCGCGGAGATAGACTCTGCGGGCTGCGTAAATGATAGCGGACTTATTAAGATACCTCTCGGCTATAGGCTATTGCCTGGGTTTATAGCGAACCGAATACAGGGCTTGCTGGCAAATGAGAACGCAATACAGAGGTTCGTATTCTTTGCCGACGGCATGAAGCTGTTTGAGAGGAGCCCCGTAATTGGTCTCGGCATGGGTGCGTATGAGAACGCGATAAAGAGCGTGCAGTCGTTTTATTACGAGACGAAATATGCTCATAATCACTATATCCAAGCTCTTGTGGAGACAGGAATAATTGGGCTTGTGCTATTTGTGGGCGTGTTTGCCGTGAGTGCCGTGAGCGTGCTTCGCGCGAGAAAAAGGGAGATAGCCTCTCCGCTTCTGCCCGCATTAGGTGCGGCCTTGGTGTTTATGGTTGTGCATGGTGCGGTGGAGGTAGTGTTTTCCGCATATGCATATCTGCCTTTTGCGTTTGGAGTGTTTGCACTTATTAATCTGAGCTGTGGAGATTGCTTCAGACTGGGCAAGCGTGTAAAAAACGTGTCGCTGGTGTGTATTTGTGTATTCGCGGGGGTTTACGGAGTATTGACCTCGCTTAATGTGCGCGCAATGCAGCTTGTCGCGAGCGAGTCAACATTCCAGTCTCTTGAGGAGGCAGCGAAGCAGGACAAGTTTGAGTGGGCTGACTATCTCTTGACATATGTGGACAGCAGTACGGGCCCTGAGGCAAACGATGAGGTGCGTAAGAAGGTCGAGGAGTATGCGGCGCGATTGGCAGAGGTAGAATCGAACAGTGTGCCGTATTTCCTTGCGGACTATTATTTTAAAACAGATAAAACAGACGATGCATTCACTATGTTGGAGAGGTACGTCGGTTACGTGTCGTCGGACTCTGAGGCATGGAACAGTGCATTTCATATGCTTGAGCAGTATGAGCGTAGCGGAGAGGGCTACCGCGCGGGGGTTGTTCGTATTGTTGAAATGCTCGGTAGGTGGACAGCGGAAAACATGGGAGAAATAACACTGGATGATACGGCACTTGCATTTGTTGGGCGGTATACGTCATGATAAAAGAGAACCAGAAGCTTCTCAACCGATTCAACGTCATAAGCGACGGGGTTATTATCTACGCAATGCTGCCATTGGCGTTTTGGCTGAGGTTTTACGTTTTGACCGGAGGCATAATAAACAAACCGCTGTCGAGTTACTTGAGAATAGGCGTAGTTATAGCGCTGATTCAGCTATTTACATATGCGTCGTTCGGATTGTATAAGTCACAGCGAAAGGTAAAGCTGAGAAATGAGCTCTCACGTTTGTGGAGAGCGAGCGCTCTTGACTTGATTGTACTGTTTGGCTGGCTGTTCTGGGACCACGGGGAGCATTATTCTCGAGGTGTTCTGACGCTGTTCTTTGTGCTAAGCGTTTTCCTTCTGAGTGTGAAGCGTGCGCTGATGCGTCGTGCCCTGCGGTTTTATCGGCAGCGTGGGTATAATCAGAAGAGGGTACTGCTGGTAGGAGGAGGAGCGTACGCAAGAAAGTATCTTGAAGAAATTCGCAAGGACAGGGAATTAGGCTATTTGGCCGTGGGGTATCTATCGGGAAAAATGGTATCAGGTGTAGATGTTCCGTATTTTGGTAACTATGCCGCTCTGGGAAGGGTACTACGGCAGCACAATCCAGATGAGGTGGTCTCGGCGGTGGAAGCGGAGGAGTATGGGAATACCGCTCAGATAATCTACGAGTGTGAAAAAGCGGGTGTGAAATTGTCAATAATCCCGTTTTATGCCGAGTACATGCCATCAAACCCGAACTTCGATGATTTAAATGGTATACCTCTACTGAACATAAGGCACATTCAATTGGACAATCCGGCGAATGCCTTTGCAAAGCGAGCTATTGATATTATAGGTTCGGCACTGTTTTTAATACTGTTTTCACCGCTTATGTTGGCTTGCGCAATAGGAGTAAAGCTTTCATCTCCTGGACCTGTTGTATTTCGTCAGGAAAGAATAGGAAGAAACAGGGAGCCATTTATAATGTACAAGTTTCGCTCAATGAAAGTGAATGATAAACAAAACAGTGGATGGAGTAAAAAGTCAGATAATCGGCGTACACGCTTTGGTTCATTTCTTAGAAAGTTTTCAATAGACGAGTTCCTTCAGTTCTGGAATGTACTGCGTGGAGACATGAGCCTTGTTGGTCCGCGGCCGGAGTTGCCGAAGTTTGTGGACGAATTCAAGGAAGAGTTTCCTCTATATATGGTGCGGCACCAAGTGCGGCCAGGGATAACAGGCTGGGCGCAAGTAAACGGACTGAGAGGGGACACGTCAATCAGGGCGCGTGTAGAGTATGATATTTATTACATAGAGCACTGGTCGTTGCTGTTTGACGTGCAGATTCTTCTGGCTACTGTGTTCAGAGCGAAGTTCATAAATGATGAAACACTGAAATGAGAGAAGCGAAGATTAGAGCCGCCCTTTACAAATGGCGGTGGGTCCAGGGCAAAGCCCTGGTAGGTTTGGGCGAAGCCCAACCAACAAATCGTTCAAAAAACAAACCTCAGGAAGTGAGCTCTTGAAGCAAAAGGTACTGTACACAGCGTCTACATACTCACATATAGAGCATTTCCATCTGCCGTACCTCAAAGCATTTCAAAACTCAGGCTGGGAGGTACATATAGGTTGCGGCAACGCTCCGGAGCAGGTGCTGTACACGGACAAGACATATGATTTGCCTTTCCGAAAGAGTATGAGCGCACCAGAGAATTTCAGGGCGGCGCAAATGCTGCGGAGGATAATCCGTGATGAGGGCTACAGCCTTATAATAACGCACACGTCTCTGGCGGCGTTTTTCACGCGGCTGGCAGTCAAGGGAATGAGTGCGCGTCCGAGGCTGATTAACGTTGCACACGGGTATTTGTTTGACAACGACACATCGGCTATGAAGAGAAATATGCTGCTGAGTGCCGAGCGCCTGACGGCATCGGAGACAGATCTTGTGCTTACGATGAACCGGTATGATTATGACGCAGCGAAGAGATACCGGCTGGGGAAGCAGGTTGAGATGATACCAGGAATAGGCGTGGACTTTGCTAGGCTGGACGAGGCTAAGAAGCTGGAGACGGAAGTTTCCAGAGGGGCACGGGGTATATCCGAGGATGCGTTTGTGCTGATATACGCAGCGGAGTTTTCGAAGAGGAAGAGCCAGGACGTTCTGATAAGGGCGATGGAGTATCTTCCGGATGAGATGGTGCTCGTCCTGTGCGGAGATGGTACGGAGCTGGAGAGGTGCAAGGCTCTGGCACAACAGCTGAAGCTGGATAAGCGCATTTTGTTTCCGGGCAAGGTGGAGAACATGGCGGCGTGGTACGGGATAGCTGACGCGGCAGTGAGTGCCAGCAGAAGCGAGGGCTTACCGTTTAATGTGATGGAGGCCATGTACTGCGGGCTTCCGGTGGTGGCCTCAAGGGTCAAGGGCCATACAGACCTTATCACCGATGGTGTGACCGGCCTGCTCTATACATACGGCGATGTGAACGCGTGTGTTGAGAAACTGCGTTACCTTAGACAGTCGCCTATGCTCAGAGAGTCGCTTGCTGTAAACGCTAAGGTAGATGTAATGAATTACTCTCTGCCCCCTGTCTTGAATACGGTGCTTGCGCGGTATGCCGAGGTGACCGTCCCTATGCTGGAGCATAATTTTGCGTTTTAAGGAGTTCCTGATGTGGCGTCTGTTTTAGGGATGGACAATATTAAGCTCTTCGTATGCTGCCATAAAGAGAGCGATGTGCCTAAGCATCCATTGCTGGCGCCGGTTCAGGTGGGCACTGCGCTGGCGGATACTCGTTTTGAGGGATTTCTTTATGACGATGCGGGAGAGAATATCTCCGCGAAAAACCCTTATTACTGTGAACTGACTGCTCAGTATTGGGCATGGAAGAACATTGAGGCGGACTACTACGGCTTTTTCCATTACCGGCGCTATCTTTATCCAGATATTAATGCCAGACGGCCGTACGTAATTAAGAGAGAGCCGACGCTGCCATTGCTGGATAAGATGGGGTATGACGGATTTACGGAGCTAATACGAAAATATGACTTGATAATTCCCAAGGGGGAAAATATGTATGTTCCGGTGTGTGAGCATTATGCCGATGCGCCATTTCACCATGAAAAGGATTTGAAGATAGCAGAGCGGATTGTGCTTGAGCAGCATCCGGAGATGGCGGAGGCCATGGAAGAATATCTGTCTGGCACGGTTTGCTATTTTGGCAATATTTATATCATGAAGCGTCATATATTTCATGATTACTGCAGATGGCTGTTTAATATTCTTGAGGCATTTGACCAAAGAGCGGATACAGTCGGGTACTCGGTTCAGGAGCAGCGTGTAGATGGGTATCTGGCTGAGCGGATGCTGGGAGTGTGGCTGACAAGTATTAGGGGAACTCTGAAAACGCTGGAGTTGCCCCGCGTGCATTTTGTGCCAGAGGATGCAGAGAGGTACCGGAGAATAATGCTGAATTGCGTCCTGCCTCCTGGCTCGAAAATGAGGGCTTTGCTTAAGCAGAAAACTGTAAGAATAAGGTAAGATATTGACATGGGAACAGTATTATTTCGTATGATTCTGCCATCGGTAAATAAGGTTGAGCAGCATGAGTTATATTATCGTGCAAATGGAGATACAGAAGTAGAGTATAACGAAATAAAACTTGCCCCCCAAACTCGAGTTCGCTTTGATACATATTTCAATGCCTTTTTCTATCCTAAATATTCAAAGTATACATGTATTTCGAAAGTATCTATGTGTGCTTTAGTTACCGGTGAGCTCTGGGCAAGAGCAATTTGCTGGACGGCTGGTAAGGAAGAAATACTTTTATTTGAGACAAGAGTTTCAGGAAGAGAACAATCGGTAAGCTTTCCTGTTGATATATTACATCAGTTGCCGCAGGATGGTGCGATTTGTTTGGAGCTGGAGGTTATTTCAGGCTATGCCTGTTTTCATAAAGGCTGGTATGAAACCGACGCAGAACCTAACCATCAAGTAAGATTGGCGGCTATAATTTGCACGTATAAACGAGAAGACTATGTGTCCAGAAGCCTTAACAGGTTAAGAACGAGTATATGGGAGACAGAGCAATGTCCAATCAAAGAAGACATTGATGTATTGGTAATAGATAATGGTAACACATTAATTCCAAACAAAGAGGAGCATGTGCGAATCCTTGGCAATCGAAATCTTGGAGGAAGCGGTGGATTTACCAGGGGACTGATAGAGGCATATTGTCAAAAAGATAAATACACTCATGTGTTGTTTATGGATGATGATATTTCCTTTGAAACAGAAACTCTGGTGAGAACCGTGCAGATCCTGAAATTTGCTAAGAAATTTGAGGAGCCGTTATGGATTGGAGGGCAAATGCTTGTAGAAGGTCAACCTTCAATTCAATTTGAATCTGGTGCTTTTTATAGAAAGGGACGGCTGGTGCCTGTAAACAGAGGACTTGATTTATCTGAGAGGGAAAATTTACTGGAAAATGAGAAGGAGCACCATGTGCAATATAATGCTTGGTGGTATTGTTGTTTTCCGGTAGAGTGCGTGGAGGAAAAAGGCTTGCCGTTGCCCTTGTTTATCAAGACAGACGATGTGGAATATGGACTTAGAGTGAAGCCGCGAGTGCTGCTGATGAATGGTATTGGCATATGGCATATGGCATTTACGCAGAAATACAGCCCGTATTTGGAGTATTATATCAAGCGCAATGAATTAATTGTCAGTGCTCTTCATAACAACGGGGATGGGGTTTGGGCAGGCTTGTGGAAAATGCTGAGAGCTGCGGGGAAAGCTATTTTAACAGGCGAATTACATACAGTACTCTTTATAACCAGAGCGTATAGGGATTTTCTGGCCGGACCGGAGTTTTTGGCAAGTGTAGATGGGGAACAGCTTAACACTGCGTTGAGAAATGAGCCCATATCTAAGAACGGCTTTATAGAAGCCATTACTGTTTTCGGCGAGCTGCTCAAGATGACGGCATGCTTTTGCTTGGGTTATTCTAATGTACGAAAAAGATATTTATTGCATCTGGAAGAATTAGTTTCTCTTTCGTCCTGGTGTACGAGATTGGGAATCGAAGATTTGTTCTTGTGATATGTGTATGGATAAAGTGAAACACAGCGAACAGACACAAAGGGTTCTCTATATATGTTCGACCTATTATCATGTCTATGTTACGCTCATGAAGCAATTAACCAATACCGTATGCATAGACTTAGTAATTTGTGATGATATTCCATCTGGTGAAAAGCTGACTCAGCGTCTTTTGAGTACAGACTTATTTAGAAATGTATGGTTTGTGAGTCAAGGTAAGCTTCCAGAAGTTCGCGGAAGAAATAAGCTTGATTGGATACTATTTCAGCATAATCGCCGCTCTCGGATAATTAAACCGTTATTGCCATTTGACGTTGATGATTATAAAGATATTTATATTTTTCATGATGCTACGCCATTAGGGATGTACTTGATGGATGTAAGAAAACCATATCACTTGATTGAAGATTCCTTAAATTTTTATCAGCGGATAAATGAAACACCACAGGCCAAGCACCGAAAGCCTCGTAGTTTGAAATTCAAGTTACGGTATTTCTTGAACTCGGGATACTTTCCATTGGGTGATTCTCGATATGTTATAGATATTGAGGTCAATGAAAATGACAATTTACAAGTGCAGGGAAAGACAATTATCGAATTACCAAGAGAGTTTCTTCAAAAAAGTTTATCCCAAGAGTCAAAGAAAAAAATATTAGAGGTTTTTGGTTACCCTGATTTACCACCAATGGATAAGCATTGTGCATTACTGCTGACAGAACCACTCTTTACGGATGGTATTTGCGCATCCATAGAGGAACAACTCTGCATCTACAAAAGTATAGTAATTGAATTAAACCGCAAAGGGTTTCAAACAATATTGAAGCCGCACCCGCGGGACACCGCGGTATATAGTGATATACCGGCAGTTATTTTAAACAAAATGTTTCCGGTAGAGTTGTTAAACTATATGTCTGTTTCAAAATTAGGATGTGTGGCGGCGGTTTCCTCATCGGCTATAAACAGTGTCAAAGCAGAGCAAAGAATATTATGTCGAGATAAAATTTTGAATAAAACATTTAATGTAAAGGCAGAGAAAAATGATGGATGAAAAATTTGAAAAGCCATTTGTTATTGCAGAGGCGGGGTGCAACCACAAGGGCGAGATGCCGATAGCCCGTGAGCTGATAGCGACAGCCGCGCTTTTTTGCAAAGCTGACGCAATCAAATTCCAGAAACGCTGCAATCGGGAGCTGTTGACGCCTGAGCAGTACAACGCTCCGCATCCTAATCCGGCCAATTCCTACGGGAAGACATATGGTGAACACCGTGAGTTTTTGGAGTTTACCGCGGAGCAGCATAGGCAACTGAAGGCATGGTGCGAGGAGTTTGGGATAGTGTACTCTACCTCAGTTTGGGATTTGACTTCTGCGAAAGAAATTGCTGCTATTGATCCTGAATTCATTAAGATACCCTCGGCCTGTAATAATCACTTTACGATGCTTCAGTGGTTGTGTGACAATTACGGGGGCGAAATTCAGCTATCCTTCGGTATGACGACCCGCGCTGAGGAAGAGGAAATCATTGAATTGTTTGTGAAGAATGGCAGAAATAAGGACTTGGTAATTTTCAACTGTACCTCAGGATATCCGGTACCCTATGAGGACGTTTGTCTTTTGGAGTTGCGCAGATTAATCAGTACATATGGGAATGTGGTTAAGAGAATAGGCTTTTCCGGCCACCATCTTGGGACTGCGGTCGACATAGCCGCCTATACGTTGGGTGCACAGGTTATTGAACGGCACTATACAATGGATAAGACGTGGAAGGGAACAGACCATGCCGCATCTTTGGAACCGGATGAATTTAAATGTTTAGTGAATGAATTGGATGCTGTGAAGAAATCGCTGACTTATAAGTCCACTGAGGTACTGCCTATTGAGCAGGTGCAGCGGGACAAGCTGAAGTATAGGGGATGAACAGATGAATCGCTATGTAGCATTTATCCCAGTGAGAGGTGGAAGCAAGTCTATTCCGTTAAAGAACATTCGTGAGATTAATGGTAGGCCATTGGTCTATTGGACATTGGATGCGGCTGTGCAGTGTCGTGAAATTGAACGGGTTTATGTATGTACAGATAGTGAAAGGATACGAGAGAAGATAAACATGTACCGCGAGAAATACCAATGTGGTGAAAAACTTTGCTGTATTGACCGTCCTGAGGAAACAGCTACCGATACCGCGAGTACAGAATCGGCCATGCTCTACTTTGGGCACACTTGGGAGGATTTTGAACATGTTGTTCTGATTCAGGCAACCAGCCCATTGTTGACAGCGGAGCATCTCTCTAATGCAATCGCCAGTTACGAAAAGGCAGAGTACGACAGCCTCTTATCTGTAGTTCGTCAAAAACGCTTTTGCTGGCATGCTGGAGCAAATGGATATATCCCTACTAATTATGACTATCTCCACAGGCCAAGGCGTCAGGAGTTTGACGGATATTTAGTTGAAAATGGAGCGTTTTACATAAATACCCGAGAGGGATTACTGCGTAATAAGTGCCGCCTTTCTGGAAAGGTTGGCATTTATGAGATGGAAGAAGAAACCTACTTTGAAATCGATGAGCCAAGTGATTGGGTCATAGTTGAACAGCTTTTGCGGAAACGGTTGCCTGAAATCGCTAATTTGAAAGAGGTGTTGCCTAATATAAAAATGCTGCTTGCCGACTGCGATGGAGTCATGACAGATGGCGGTATGTATTATTCAGAGCAAGGCGATGAAATTAAGAAATTCAATACTAAGGATGGAATGGCCATACAACGGCTTAGGAATTATGGGATTCGATTCGGTATTATTACAGGTGAAGATATTGAACTGGTTAGGCGCAGGGCGGAAAAGCTTAAAGCGGATGAATGTTATATAGGTGTGCCTGATAAGGTGGTGGTATTGAATGAAATTTGTGAGAAATATGGGCTTGATTATCAGCAAATAGCTTATATTGGTGATGATTGTAATGACGTAAATGTGCTGAAAAAGGTGGGCTTTCCGTGTAGCGTACCAAATGGAATGCCAGAAGCAAGAGAGGTGGCCCTGTATGTTACCAGTGTGCAGGGGGGAGAAGGAGCTATACGTGAAGTAGCCGAACTGATACTTCAACACATTGAAAAGACATAAGGGAATATAACAGATGAAAAAGCATGTGATAGCGTACAAGGTGAATTTATATCAGGCGTTACAGCATATGAATGACCAGCGGGTCAAGTTTTTGGTTGCGGTTGATAACGATGGAAAAGTCATCGGAACATTGACAGACGGCGATGTGCGCAGGGGCATTTTAAGCGGAATGAGTCTGGAGGAACCCATTGAGAATGCAATCTGTAAATCATTTACTTCGGTGAGCTATAGGGATGGGTTGTCCCAGGTTCTGGAAGCTTTTCAGGATTCTCAGATTGAATTCGTACCGGCTTTAAGGCCTGATGGTCAACTGAGCAATATCATCACAAGGCGGGGCTTGAATGTGCTGCTACTGAAGAACAGAGAATTTCATATTGACTTTGATTTCGATAAACTGGACGAGAATTCGCTGGAGCATGAAATTTTTGCCCGTCCTTGGGGGTTTTATAAGACAACGATTCTGAATGATTTGTTTCAATCAAAGGTCATACATATTATGCCTGGACAGGCCCTTAGCCTGCAAAGCCATCAGCGTCGGGAAGAATACTGGATTATAGTCAATGGAAAAGGAACGATACAACTTGGAGAATCGATTCATACGGCAGTTCCGGGGAACAGTTTTTTTATTCCTAAAGGCTGCAAGCATCGCTTGACTAATACTTCGGATACTGAGACGCTTATTTTGACGGAGGTGCAGTTAGGGGATTATTTCGGGGAGGATGATATTTTGAGATATGAGGATATGTATCATCGAAAGTGATCCAATATGTCACATGTGGTGAAAAGGTGGAATATAAAATAATCCATTATAGTGAAATAATTTTGGTATGTTTCGATGTGAAAGAGAGTGAGATAAATTAGGGGGGAGATTGTGCTGTGGTTCTTGCGTATTGCACAACATATTATCATCTTTTTAACATAATACAACTGAAGTTGACGTTGCTGAAAAGTCAAGATATCGACGTCGTTGTCTCTGCCGATGCTGATTTTAAGCCATATGAGAACCGCCTCCAGCAGAGTAAACTGTTTCGTCGTGTGATATTATCTGAAATAAAAAATGTAATTTGGACACGGGAATTTAATGAGCTGCCGGGAGCAGAACAAGAGAATTGGTTTGTAAAGCATGTACAGGTGGGGCATGGCCTGCCTCTGGATGAGGATTACACAGACTTATATATCGGTTTAGACGATGCATATAATAAGTTCTTGTATTATTGTCTTGTAACACGTGGAATGCGTATCTCCATTCACCTGTTCGATGAGGGCACTGCGTCATATGTACTTCCTTTTATGGCTCGTCTGGACACAGATCATATCCCACATAGTCAGTTCAATTCTCAGGAGTTTGGACGTAATATTAATGAGTTGCTACTGTATGAGCCGTCATTGCGGACAGAAGCGCTTCCATTTCCAGTAAGCAGAATTCCAATGGTGAACAGAAATTCTCCTGCTGTATGCGATTGCTTTAACGCAATTTTTCCGTATAGATATTTTCCTTCTCAAAGGTATATTTACTTTGAAGGAGGATGCTTCCAGGATTTCGTACCCACCATGGATATTGAGGTGTTGGAGCAGCTTGCCGAAATAGTTGGGAAAGAGAATATTGTGGTCAAGCTTCATCCGCGTACGACGAGGGATCGA
>CATJWG010000265.1 GCA_949744165.1 uncultured Eubacteriales bacterium
GATATGTTTGTTGAGAAGACCGAGCTTCCCGAGGGCGACGAGGTTTTCTATTACAGCAAGAGAGAAAAATAAGCGTCCTTTTAATAGAAAACACTTAAAACGGGACTGAACGGGAGCAACGAAATGGGAATATTACACAGAAACAGCAGAGGAGAGCACAGTAGGGTCAAGCCGGAGAGAGGGCCGCGTCGCGAGCGTGAGCCGAAGTTGCCCCGCGCAGCTAAAAGCGGAGCGGGCAGGGGGAAGGTGATAGCGGCCGTTTTGGGAATCGTTGCCGCGGCGGCGGTTCTGGCCGGAGCCGTGGGAGTTATTGCGATAAACCGCGTGGACACGGTTTTTCGGAATGTGAAGTTTGACGGAATGGATATAGGCGGCATGAGCAGCACGCAGCTTTTGCAGCTTCTTATTGACGAGGGATATGAGGACACTGGCGACGAGGTGGTGACGGTCAAGCTGCCTCTGGACTATGAGATAGAGGTCAGCGCGCAGGACGTATGCACAGCGGCGGATGCGGCGGGGCTTGTAGACAGCGTCATGAATGCCTGCCACGAGGGCTCGCCAATGACCGTGGCGATGCGTTACCTTCGCTGTATGCTCGGCGGCGTGAAGCTGGAAAGCAGCATAGGAACCACAGTGGACGCTGCGGCAGTCCAGGCGGCAGTGGAAAACGTGGTCAAGGAGCTCAAGCTTGAGCTTATGAGCTCTGAGGTTACTGTGGGCGATGACAGCATAAAGGTTATGAAGGGCGCCTCATCTGTAAAAATAGACCCTAACGAGATATGCTCTCTGATAACCGACGCTTTTCTCAATGAAAATTATGAGACGATAGTCTATGACGCAGAGGTAAGCGGCGACAGTAAGCTTGATTTGCAGAAGCTTTATGATACGGTGTGCTGCGAGCCTAAGGACGCGGAGTACGACCCTGAGGCAGGAGCGGTGAAGCCGGAGACCGTTGGACTGGACTTTGATATGAAAAACGCGCAGCGCCTCTGGGATGCTGCGGAGTACGGCGAAGAGGTCGTCATACCGCTTATAGTTACTCAGCCGGAGGTCAGCGCCGAGCAGCTTGAGAGTATGCTTTTCAGCCACTGCTTCTGCACAAAGGCCACGAGCCTTGCCGGCAGCAGCGCCAACAGAGTGAACAATGTGTCTAAGGCAGCCGAGGCAATAAACGGCACGATATTAATGCCGGGGCAGGAGTTTTCCTACAACGACGCGCTTGGAAAGCGCACGGCTGAGCGCGGATACCTTATGGCCGGAGCCTATTCTGGCGGGCAAACCGTGTCAGAGTACGGCGGGGGTATATGTCAGGTTTCCTCCACGCTTTATTACTGCGCGCTGTATGCAAATCTTGAGATAACAGCCAGAACTTGTCATATGTTTCCCGTGGCGTATTTGCCCGCGGGACTGGACGCCACGGTATCCTGGGGCGGGCCAGAGTTCAAGTTTGTAAATAACCGCAACTATCCCGTGAAAATAGTATCCTTTGTCGAGGACAATCAAGTTACGGTTGAGATATGGGGCACGGACGAGGACGGAAGCTATGTGGAGATGACATACGGCACATATCTCGTCTACGATGAGGAGTACACCGACGTGGCCATTGGCTACAAGGCCGTGACCCGTAGAAAAATATACGACAAGGACGGTAACCTCATAAGCAATGAGATTGAGGCCAACAGCACCTACAACTACCACGAGGAGGACATCAAGTGGCCGGAGGAAACGGAACAGCCTGAGGTCACGCCGGAGCCCGAAATCACTCCGACGCCTGAGGTGACTCCGGAAGTGAGCGTAGAGCCGACGGTTGAGCCTGAGCCAACCGTCGAGCCCGTGCCGACACCGACGCCGCCGGCGGAGACGGATGTGCCGGTGACCACGGGCGAGCCGGAGGTCACGCCCACTTATGAGCCGACTCCCGAACCTACTCCGGAGCCCGAACCGGATCCGGTGGAGCCCACGGAACCAGTGGACAGCAATGTCGGATTTATATGAGCTACATAGAAAGAATCTGTTCAGACGGTCTTTTAGCTTGTGAATACAGTTTGTAAGAGAAAACATGGCGGAAATACGCTTGGGAGGTTAATAAATGGATACAGACAGCAAAAAGACATTTTATATTACAACTCCTATCTACTATCCCTCGGATAAGCTGCACATCGGACACACCTACTGCACCGTCGCCACGGACGCTATAGCGCGCTACAAGCGTCTTTGCGGTTGCAACGTGATGTTCCTTACCGGAACGGATGAGCATGGCCAGAAGATTGAAGAGAAGGCCAAACAGGCTGGCATAACGCCGCAGCAGTTTGTAGACAACATAGTTGAGGGCAATGGGGGAATCCTTGACCTGTGGAAGCTTATGAATATTTCAAACGACCGTTTCATACGCACCACTGACGGATACCACGTGAATGCTGTGCAGCGTATTTTCAGCAAGATGTATGAAAACGGGGACATCTACAAGGGTAAGTACGTCGGTAAATATTGTACGCCATGTGAGAGCTTCTGGACGGAGAGCCAGCTCGTGGACGGAAAGTGCCCGGATTGCGGGCGCGAGGTGATTGACGCGGAGGAGGAGGCGTATTTTTTCCGTCTGTCCAAATATGCCGGACGCGTGCGTGAGCTTTTGCTGACCGGAGATTTCCTTGAGCCGGCCAGCCGTGTCAACGAGATGATTAAGAACTTCATAGACCCCGGGCTGGAGGACCTGTGCGTATCCCGTACCAGCTTTACCTGGGGCATACCCGTGGACTTCGATGCGGGGCATGTCGTGTATGTGTGGGTTGACGCGCTTTTTAATTACATGACCGCTCTCGGATATATGAACGACGCGCACGACGACCTGAAAAAATACTGGCCGGCGGATGTTCACATAGTCGGCAAGGAAATAGTGCGCTTCCACTCCATAATCTGGCCAGCTATGCTCATGAGTGTTGGAGAGCCTTTGCCGAAGAAGGTTTACGGTCACGGTTGGCTGGTTATGGACGGCGGAAAAATGAGCAAGTCAAAGGGCAATGTGGTTGACCCCTACCGACTGGCTGAACGCTATGGCGTGGATGCGCTGAGATTCTTCCTGCTGCGGACCTTTCCCTTCGGCGCGGACGGAAATTTCTCAAATGAGCTGCTGATAGGCTGCATAAATAACGACCTGGCAAATGACCTCGGCAACCTGGTCAGCCGTACGACCGCCATGGCGGAGAAGTACTTTGGCGGCCGTCTGCCGGAAAACCACCGTTTCCACGGTGAGATGGACGACGCACTTGTCTCGGCTGTCAGCGCCCTGCGCGGACGCTATGAGGCGCAGATGGAAAAATTCCAGCTCCAAAACGCGCTTGAGGAGATTTTTAAGGTCATACAGCGCGCGAACAAGTACATCGACGAAAATGCCCCGTGGGTGCTGGCACGCGACATGGATGCTAACGGACCGCGTTTGGCAGCGGTGCTGTACAACCTGCTGGAAACCGTGCGCATATGCGCGGTGCTTCTGACGCCTTTTATGCCGGAAAGCTGTGAAAAAATATTTGAGCAGCTTGGTGCAGACGAGGCGTCCCGAAGCTGGGACAGCGCGGCCCGTTGGGCCGTTCTGCCAGCGGACTGCCGTGTTGTAAAGGGCGAGGCGCTGTTTCCGAGAATCGACATGAAGAAGGAGCTGGAGGAGCTGGAGAAGATGAATGAGGCGCCGTCTGAGTCAAAAAGCAATCCCGTTCTGCCGAATGTGACGATAGACGAATTTGCGAAGTGCGATATGCGCGTGTGCAAGGTGCTGAGCTGTGAGAGCGTCAAAAAGAGCGAGAAGCTGTTGAAATTCACTCTTGACGACGGCAGCGGTGCTCCGCGCCAGATACTCTCCGGCATCCGCAAGTTCTATGAGCCGGAGCAGCTTGCTGGTAAGACCGTTGTGGCCATACTAAATCTGCCGCCGCGCAAGATGATGGGCCTTGAGTCAAACGGTATGCTCCTGTCGGCAGTTTGTGAGGTAAATGGCGAGGAAAAGCTGCACTTGCTCATGCTTGACGACTCTATACCTGCTGGGTACAGGCTTTGCTGAGATAGTAAAAAACGCTTGTGAGGAATATTCCCTACAGGCGTTTTTTTGCTATCTCAACACGGCAACACTACGACTGTGGATGGTTTTTAATGCATGACCGCATGAATTGGCCGGGCCTGTCATATCATGTACAGAGATTTTTCAAGGAGGGCTTACACATGTCATATGAAGAAACCAGGAAGAGCACACAAAGGCCCCACAGCATCATAATGGAGGAGAGAAAAAAGCTCTCTGTTTCCGGTGTGGAGGATGTTGAGAGCTTTGACGATACGGAGATAGTCATGCGCACAGTATGCGGCGACCTGATTATCAGAGGGAGCGAGCTTCAAATAGACAAACTCAGTCTTGACACCGGAGACGTGAACGTTATGGGAGTGATTTCGGAGCTGAACTATGAGGAGACCGCGCCGTCCGGCAGCTTGTGGACTAAGCTGTTCCACTGAACGCCGTGGAAAATCCTATAAGCGGACAGATACTTCAAGCTGCTGCCACTCTGCTCGCTGGTGTTGTACTGGGACTGATATACGATGTTCTGCGCGTTATAAGAACGCGGTCAGGAGCCCTTGCGGTGTCACTGCTGGCAGATTTGCTGTTCTGCCTAATGGCGGGCGCTGCTCTGTTCCTGCTTGGTATGGGACCGGGGGATGGAGAGCTGAGGCTGTACATGCCGGTGGCAGCTATGGCCGGAGCCCTACTGTATCTTAGCTTTTTCGGACCGTACACACGGCGGCTTGTAGGACTTGCGCTCGACGGCCTGCACTGCGCCGTGACAGTTTTACTGTTTCCGCTGAGGACAATCTGCGTGACCTTCAAAAAAGTTTGGGAAATTTCAAAAAATATCTTTTCAAGGATAAAAAAATGGGTTACAATGTTAAAGACTAAAGTTGGCGGCTTGCATGAGCAGCGTATACGGGCTGAAGATACCCGTGCGGAGGATTACGATGAAATTCAAAAGATCCGGTATGGTAATCAAGATAGTAATTCTGGCGCTCATTGTATACGCTACTATCAGCCTCGTGACGACGAAGGGGAAGATATCTCAGGCCATGGAGGACCAGCAGCAGCTTCAGAAGCAGGTGGACGAGGCGTTGCAGGAAAACGCAGGGCTCCAATACGATATTGACCATGCCGGCGACGACGAGACGATAGAGGAGATAGCCAGGAGCAAGCTCGGACTGGTTAAACCGGGGGAAAAGATATTTTTTGATGTGAGCGGCTGAGCGAAAAAAGAAAAACAAACACAGAGAGGGCACAAATGCGTTTTGAGGAAGGAACAGTACTGGAAGGAAAGGTAACGGGCATTACTAAGTTCGGGGCCTTTATAGCGCTGCCGGAGGGGAAAAGCGGCATGGTACATATCTCTGAGGTGGCGAATACGTATGTAAATGA